>VBLA01000434.1 GCA_005879245.1 Deltaproteobacteria bacterium | reverse complement strand
GGGAAGCTGCACCAGATCCCCTCGATCATGCAGACCAGCCAGCGCCTCGGGATGCAGACGCTCGACCTGGCGCTCGCCGACCTGATGAAGCGGGGGCTCATCGAGCAGTGCGCGCTGCCGCCGCGGCCCCCGGGGTTGAACGGCGGCGCCGCCGCGGGCGCCGCTGCCTGAGCGGCGTCGCGCTCCCTGCCCGGCGGGATCCGTCGCCGTTCCGGCGGACCGTCACGAGGGTGTCGCTCGACGCCACGCCGAGCGTGCCTCCAGGTGTGGTCTCACGTGGCATCGGCGTTGCACTGCAGGCCCGCGTGCCGTGGGCAATGCACCACGTGGAGGCGCCGGCCGCCACGCTCGAACTCACCAACGAGAGCCCGTTCAGGACCCTCGTGCGCGAGGCGCTGGGCGTGGTGGCGGCCGTCGGTCTGCTCGTCGTCCTCGTCTTCTGCGCTCAGACGGCCTGGCAGGTGCTCCAGGTCCTCGGCCAGGTGAAGCTCTCCGACGCGACGCACGCCCTCTCGGTCATCTCCGTGCGCGACGCCGTTCTCTGCGTCGTCGGCTACCGCATCGCCATGCGTCTCGTCCAAGTCTTCATCCGCAACCGCCGGGGACAATAGATTCCGGGGGCCCGTGCGGTCCTCGCTCGCTCCGCTCGCTGCGGTCCTCCGATGCCCCCCGACCCCGTCGCCGCACGCTGGCGCGTGCGGCTCCACGTGATTGCTCGCGCGCGTTCGCGCGCTCGGGACGTGCCGAGCGCGGCAGAGTCGCGCTCGGCAGACGTTCCCGCATACCCCGAGGAGAGGGGTGAGTTGCTTTTCGTTTCCAGGCCGCGGTCCACGAGTACCTTCAGGTGGAGGAGCACACCCTCGCGGACCAGCTCCGCCTGCCGATCACCGGCGCACCCGCGCGGCACTAGTGCGCCCCGACGGCCCGCGCATTGTCGACCCCCCCGGGCTTCGAGCCGTGCAGCCGAAGCAGCACGACGCCGCTCGCCGTTGGTCGCGCGCTGCGGTGCGTCCCCGCGACCGCTGAGCGGGGAGTGCGTACACCTTCTCGGACTGCCGCGATGCGTGTTCCCTTCACGACCGGCTAGCCCACCAGCACGTCGGCGTCGATCGCGATGCGGTCGCGCCAGTTCATCAGCGATACGGGGGTAGTCCGGCATCCCGTCCTCATCCAGCCCGGAAATCGCCTTCCGGCTCAAGCGGCGACATGTTGGCGGGCCCCTCAGGCCCGTGCTGGGCGCTCTCCTTCGTCCCGTGTCCGGCGACTCTTTTTCCTCTTGACCGCAGCCCCGCTCCCCAGTGCGAGTATCCGCGGTCCAAGGAGGGACCCGTCGATGAGAAAGACGGTACTAAATCTTCTGGTTCTGGCCTTCGCCATGATCCGCGCGAGCCAGGCGTTCGCCGGCATCGCAGACAGCCCGCTACCGGTACTCGTCTCGGGACAGACGACGCTGCACCTCTACTCGGTGCCGGGCGTGATGAACGATGGCTCCTCGAACTTTGGCACCTTCTTCTCCTGCACATCGACCTCCACCTCGAGTCAGACGGTGGGCGTCGAAGTGTTCCCGACCGCGGATGGTGGCGCGCTGAACAATGCGGCAACGGCCGCCGTGAGCCTGGCGGCAAGTGCAACGGTCACGTTCGGCACGCAGAACGCTTCAGCCTCTTCGTCGATCAGAGCTTGGGTCTTGGCGCCCTGAAGGGGTCGGCGCGAATCCTGTCGACCTCGAAGAGCCTCGCGTGCACCGTATTCGTCCCCGACGTGGCAAACAATACCCCTACCCTACCTCGATGGTCGAACTCACCGTCATCGCCAAGACGAAGCAGAAGGCGTTCAACTAATCGCGAACCGGTGAGGCGGACCCGCGAGCCGCCGGCCACCTCACCCGTTGACCGGCGGTACAAACCGACCCGCTACGAGCGCGCAGCGGACGGTACTGGATCGATCGCGGGGTCCTGTGACGTTTGCCGAGCGCGGCCTTTGCCGCGCTCGGCACGACCCGAGCGCCCGGAGGGCGCGAGCGATCACCGGGAGCCGCCCGCGCAGCGGGCGGCGACGGGGGTCCGGGGGCATCGGAGGACCGCAGCGAGCGGAGCGAGCGAGGACCGCACGGGCCCCCGGAATTTATAACCGCCCCCGGATCACAACGGCCCGCGGACCTCGGTCTCGAGCGCCCCACCCTCCCGACGGTGGTCGAGGGGCACGTACTCTCGCGCGTCGTAGCCGAGATAGATCTGCTTCGGGCGCGTGATCTTCTGCTCGTCGTCGAGCACGAGCTCGGCCCACTGGGCCATCCACCCCGCCGTGCGCGGGATGGCGAGCAGCACCGGGAACATCGCGACGGGGATGCCCATCGCCTCGTAGATGATGCCGGAGTAGAAATCGATGTTCGGATACAGGCCGTGCGACACGAAGTCGGGGTCGTCGAGCGCGACCCGTTCGAGCTCGCGGGCGACGTCGACGAGCGGGTTCCGCGGGGTGACCTCGAAAACCTCGTAGGCGACACGGCGGATGGTCGGCACGCGCGGGTCGCCGTGGGTGAAGACCGGATGGCCGAAGCCGCTGAGCCGCCGGCCCTGCTTCACCTCCGCGACGAAGTCGCGGACCCGCTCGGGCGAGCCGATCTCGCGCAGCATGTGGATGACGTCCTCGTTGGCCGCCCCGTGCCGCGGGCCGCTCAGCGCGGCAGCGGCGGCCGCAACCGCCGCATACGGGTCGGCGTGCGCGCTGCCCACGACGCGCATCGTCGTCGCCGAGCAGTTCTGCTCTCGATCGGCGTGGAGGATGAAGAGCACGTCGAGCGCACGCTCGAGCACCGGGTCGGGCTGGTACTGGAGCTCCGTCATCTTGAAGAGCATCGAGAGAAAATCGCCGGTGTACGAGAGCTCGTTGTCGGGGTAGACGTAGGGCAGCCCGCGACTGTGCCGGTAGGCGAAGGCCGCGATGGTCGGCACCTTGCCGATCAACCGTCGCGTCTGCATGCGGCGCGATTCGAGGTCCTGGATCCGACGCGCATCGGGGTAGAAGGTCGAGAGCGCGCCCAGCGTCCCGATCAGGATGCCCATCGGATGCGCGTCGTAGCGGAAACCCTGGATGAAGCGCTTGGCGTTCTCGTGGACCAGGGTGTGGGTCGTGATGTTGTGCTTCCACATCACGAAGTGCGAGCGGGTGGGCAGCTCGCCCTTGACGATCAGGTAGGCGGTCTCGAGGAAGGTGCTCTGCTCGGCGAGCTGCTCGATCGGGTAGCCGCGGTACCGGAGGATGCCGCGCCCGCCGTCGATGTAGCTGATCCTGCTCTTGCAGGTGGCGGTGTTGGAGAGCGCGGGGTCATAGCTCACCAGGCCGAGCGGCGCGAGGTCGGCCGCGCGGATCGCACCGTGCTCGATGGGCAGGTCACATCGCCTGCCGGTCCGGTTGTCGATGACGGTCAGGGTGTCCCGCGTCCTGCCGCCACCGCCACCGCCGCGAAGAGGAAACCGGCGCCGAGGAAGCTCGCGCGTCCGATCCGCTCACCCAGCCACACCGCCTGTAGCCCCGTCGCGACGGCCACGCTCGTCGCCGCGGCGAGACTTCCCTCGGTTGCCGGCACGAAGCCGAGGCCCTCGTGGAGGAGCAGCTGGCCGCCGAGCGAGGTGAGCACTACGCCGGCGAGCACGAGGAGCAGCGCCGGCGAGATCGGGGGCAGCCCGCGCAGCACCGCGGGAGCGGTGACGACCGCCCCCACCGCCATGAAGTGCGTGGTGACGAGCACGCTCGTCTCGGTGAGACGCAGCTGGCGAGCGCTCGTCACGGCGCCGCCAGCGAACACGGCGGCGGCCACGGCGGCGAGCCCCCCGGAGAGAGTGGCGCCACCGAGCTCCACCCCGGGCCCGAGCACGACGCCCACTCCCGCGACTCCGAGCGCGAGGGAAACGACCAGCCGAGCATCGAGCCGCTCGCCGCCGAGCGTCGCGGCAAAGAGCGCGACCCACACCGGGTAGACGCTGAAGAGGAGCGTGGCGAACCCCGCCCCCGCGGCGCGAATTGCATGATAGTAGAGCACGATCGAGCCCGCGCCAAGGAGCCCACGGAGGAGGATGTGGAAGACCTTGCCGGGCGTGGGCCGGAGACCGCGCCCGCGCGTGACCGCGAGCAGCACCAGGAGAGAGCCGGCGAAGCGGACGAATGCCACCTGGGTCGCCGGCAGCGCCCGGCACGCGACGCCGACGAGCACGGCCATCATCCCGAACAGGGCGGCGGCGACGAGGACGACACCCATCCCCCGCACGAGCACCGTCCGCCGGGCGAGCGGTGGGCTCGACGCGAGCGGCAATGTCCGATCGGTGGCCACGTCCGTCACCGCTCGCAAAGACCCCGCCACGGGTCAAGGCGATCGTTTCGACGCTCGTCCGGCGTTGAACGCCGGAGCCCTCGACCCCGGGAGGACGTGGAGGCCGAGCGCCCCTTCGGCTACCATGCCTCCCGCCACATGAAGTTCATCGACGAGGTTCGCATCCGCGTTGAAGGCGGTCAGGGCGGCCGGGGCTGCGCGAGCTTCCGGCGCGAGAAGTACGTGCCCCGCGGTGGACCGAGCGGCGGCGACGGGGGCGACGGGGGCGACGTCGTCCTCCTCGTCGATCAAGGGCTGGGCACGCTCCTCGACCTGTCCTATCCCCAGCTGTTGCGCGCGGAGCGCGGGGAGCACGGGCGCGGCAAGGATCAGGACGGGGCGCGGGGAAGCGATCTCGTGCTGCGGGTCCCCCCCGGGACGCTCGTGCACGACGCCGGCACGGGCGAGCAGCTCGCCGATCTGCGGGCCGCGGGCGAGCGCGCGGTCATCGCCCGGGGCGGCCGGGGAGGACGCGGCAACCGTCACTTCGCGACATCCACCAACCGGGCGCCGCGGCGCACCGAGCCCGCCACGCCGGCGGAGGAGCGCGAGTTGCGGCTCGAGCTCCGGGTGCTCGCCGACGCGGGGCTGCTCGGCTTCCCCAACGTCGGGAAGTCGACGCTCATCCGTGCCGTCTCCGCCGCACGCCCCCGGGTCGCGGACTATCCCTTCACGACGCTCGTGCCGCACCTGGGCGTCGTGCGAGTGGACGACACGAGCTTCGTCCTGGCCGACGTCCCCGGACTCATCGAGGGCGCGCATGCCGGGCACGGCCTCGGCACGCGGTTTCTCCGCCACCTCGAGCGCACGGTCGTGCTCGTGCACCTGCTCGACGTCTCCGGCCTGACCGGACGCGATTCCCTCGCCGACTTCGAGGCGCTCAACCGGGAGCTCGCGCTCGCCAGCCCCGAACTTGCCGCGAAGCCCCAGGTCGTGGTGGCGGGAAAGCTCGACCTGGCAGAGACCCGCGCCCGGCTGCCGATCCTGCGCGCGGCCTTCGCCGCGCGCGGACTCGCGCTGCACGGCGTCTCGGGGGTGAGCGGCGAGGGCACGGCCGAGCTCATGCGCGCGGTCGCCGCCGCCGTCCGCGCCCGTCGAGCCGCAGCCGTGGCGGGCGCCGCGGACCTGGCAGCGCGGGCGTGAGCAAGGACCGGCGGTGAGCAGCGAGAACCAGCTCGCGCACAAGACGCGCCTCCTCCGGCACGTGCGCCGCGCGGTCGTCAAGGTCGGGAGCAACGTGCTGTCGGGCCCGCAGGGCCTCCGGCGCGAGCGCGTGCGGGCGCTGGCGGGGGAGATCGCGGCGCTCGTCGCCCGGGGACGGCAGCTTGTGGTCGTCACCTCGGGCGCCGTCGCCACCGGCGCCCCCCGGCTCGGCGCTCGCCGCCACCGCCTCGAGTGGCGCCAGGCAGCCGCGGCCGTCGGGCAGATCGGGCTCATGACCGCCTACGAGCGGGCCTTCGCCGCCCACGAGCGGATCGTCGCCCAGGTGCTCCTCACCCACACGGACCTGTCCGACCGCCGCCGCTACCTGAACGCCCGACACACGCTGCGGACGCTCCTCGACCTCGGCGTCGTCCCGATCGTGAACGAGAATGACACGGTGGCCGTGGAAGAGCTCAAGTTCGGCGACAACGACCACCTCTCGGCGCTCACCGCCTCGTTGGTCGAGGCGGACCTCCTCGTCGTGCTGAGCGACGTCGAGGGTCTCCACACGCGGGATCCGCGCCTCGACCCCGAGGCCGGTCTCGTGCGGCTCGCGCGCGCCGACGATCCAGCGATGCGGGAAGTCGCCGGCCCGGCGCGGAGCGAGGTCGGGACCGGCGGCATGGCCTCCAAGGTTGCCGCGGCCCGGGAGGCGGCGGCGGTGGGCATTCCGACCATCATCGCCGACGGCACCCGGGACGGGGTGCTCGCCGCCGTGTTCGAGCCGAGCGTCGAGGTCGGCACGCTCATCCTCGCCGACGGCGACCGCCTCGCGCATCGCAAGCACTGGATCGCCTACGCCCTGAAGCCGTCGGGCGCGCTTCA
>VBLA01000359.1 GCA_005879245.1 Deltaproteobacteria bacterium | reverse complement strand
GCGGCACTCTTCCTCGTCGATCCGGTGCCGATCGTCCCGCTCGCCATCGTGCGGCGGCGGCAGATCCCGGGGACCGTGCTCTTCTTCGAGGGTAATCCGGACCGGCCGCGCTTCCAGACGGTGAGGCTCGACTCGATCGGTCGCTGCCCGTCGCTGCCCGACCTGCCGGACGCGCTCTTCACCAGCATCCGGGGGGTGCCGGGTGACTCCGGGGCGCCCGTGGTGGACGGCGCGGCCCGCGTGGTCGGTCTCGTCCACGGGGGCGCACGCTGTCAGATTGCCACGCCCGCCGACACCCTCGCGCGGCTGGTCGATCGGGTGCTCGAGCGGCAGAACGTGCGCGACGGCTCCGGTATAGTGGCCGGCGCATGGCGAAGACGCGCGACGCCCGTCCTCCCGGAGCCCCTCCGGCCCTCGGCGATCTCTACCACCTCCTCGTCGACTCCCCCTGGCCGCGCCTCCTCGGCATCATCGCCACGCTCTTCCTGATCGTGAACGCGCTCTTCGCGTTCGCCTACCTGGCGGGCGGAGACGGGATCGAGAACGCGCGCCCGGGCTCGTTCATCGACGCCTTCTTCTTCAGCGTGCAGACGATGGGCACGATCGGCTACGGCCGGCTCGCTCCCGGGACCGTGTGGGCGAACCTGCTCGTCACCGTGGAGGTGATCACCGGTGTCCTCGGGCTCGCCATGGTGACGGGACTCGTGTTCGCCAAGTTCTCGCGCCCGACGGCGCGTGTCGTCTTCAGCCAGAGGGCGGTCGTGACCCCGCACGACGGCGTGCCGTCGCTCATGTTCCGGATGGCCAATGCGCGGGGCAACCGGATCGTCGAGGCGCGGGTCCGGGCCGTGCTCGCGCGCGACGAGACCACGGCCGAGGGCGAGACGATGCGCCGCTTCCACGACCTCGCGCTCGTCCGCGATCGGAACCCGCTCTTCGCGCTCACCTGGACGGCGATCCATCCCATCACGGCGACGAGCCCGCTCTTCGGTGCGACCCCCGAGGGGCTCGCCGCGATGGGCGCCGAGGTCGTCGCCTCGCTGGTGGGGATCGACGAGACCGTCTCGCAGACGATCCACGCCCGGCACACCTACGCCGCCGCCGACCTCGCGTGGGGCGCACGTCTCCGCGACATCCTGCGCCGGCTGCCCGACGGCCGCCGGCAGGTCGACTACGCGCGCTTCCACGACGTCGAGCCGACGGCGGAGCGCTGAGGGCGCTACTCCTCGCGCGTCGCCATGCCGAGGCGGCGCATCTTCGCATAGAGCGCCTCGCGGGTGATGCCGAGGCTCCGGGCGGCGGCACTCTTGGTCGGCTGGCGCTGGAGGCGATCGCGTATGAGTGCCAGCTCGACGCGTCCGAGGATGCGCTCGAGCGGCTCCTCGATCCCGTCCGGCTCCGCCTCGCGGAGGCGGCGCGCCACGTGACGGCGGTGGATCCGCTCGCCGGCGCCGACCGAGAGGACGAGGCGATGGATCTCGTTCTCCAGCTCCCGGACGTTCCCCGGCCAGGCATAGGTCTGCAGGGCCCGCAGGGCCTCGGGCTCGATGCCGCCCGTCGCGCGGCCTTCGCGGACCTCGAAACGGCGGAGGAAGTGCGCGATGAGCGTCGGGATGTCGGCGGCACGATGGCGGAGCGGCGGGACGCGGATGGGGAAGACCGCGAGCCGGTAGAAGAGGTCCAGGCGGAAGCGCCCGCCGGTGGCCTCGAGCTCGAGCGGGCGGTTGGTCGCCGCGATGATCCGGGCGCGGACGCGCCGCACGCGGTCGGCGCCGAGAGCCTTCACCTCCTCGTGCTGCAGCACGCGGAGCAGCTTCGCCTGCACCGGCAGCGGCGTCTCCGCGATCTCGTCCAGGAAGACGGTGCCGTTGCCCGCCTCCTCGAAGAGCCCGCGGCGGTCGCGGTCGGCACCCGTGAAGGCGCCGCGCACGTGGCCGAACAGCTCGCTCTCGAGGAGCGACTCCGAGATCGCCGCGCAGTTCTGCACGAGAAAGGGCGCGTCGTGCCGCGGCCCGCGCTGATGGATCGCGCACGCGACCAGCTCCTTGCCGGTGCCCGTCTCGCCCTCGATGAGGACCGTCACCGTGCTCCGCGCCGCGCGCTCGATCTGGCCGAGCACCGCCGCCATGCTGGCCGTCGTCGCCACGAACGGGTGCTCGTCGAAGCGGACCGTCGTGGGTCCCCCGGGGTCGGCGTGCGGCTCCTCGAGCCCCGCCAGCACCGAGCGCCCGACCGCCTCGCGCACCACGCACGGGAGCTGGTCGACGTAGTGGGCGTGCTTGCTCACGTAGTCGGCCGCGCCGAGCTTCAGCGCCGCGACCGCGAGCTCCGCCGAGCCGGCACCGGTGACGACGATGACCGGCAGGGCGCGCCGGGCGGCGCGCAGCGTGCGGACGATGCCGAGGCCGTCGGCGTCAGGCAGACGGAGGTCGGTCACCACGCAAGCGATGGTCGGGTCGGCGAGGGCGGCGAGCGCCGTGCGCAGCCGATCGGCGAGCGAGACGCGCACCGCCGTTTCCATGTGCGTCAGGGCATGGCGCATGGCCGCCGCGTGCTCGGGG
>VBLA01000358.1 GCA_005879245.1 Deltaproteobacteria bacterium | reverse complement strand
AGGTTCGCTCGAGGTTGGTCTCCAGGCCGGGAAAATCTCCCCAGCCCCTGGGATTTTTGTTGGCGAGGATCCAGGCGAATCCGCGCTCGATCGCACCCGTCGTCGCCGGGTCATCGCCCAGGATGCGCGTGACCACGATCGACGAGCGAACACAGTCCATCGTGTGGTCGACGTTCTCGTCGTCCCACGAGCCGTCGGGGGCTTGCCAGTCGTGGAGCTTGGCCAGCCCCTTTCGGCACGACTCGCGGATTCCCGGCACCCGCTCGCCCAGCACGAGGTCTCCAACTAGGGCGTCCTGGATCAGGTGGGCAGTGATCTCGACGCCGGACGGATGGAAGTTCGGGTCGTGCCAGCCACCTTCGGCCGCCTGGTGCTCGAGGATGAAGCCGAGACCACGCCGCCAGGCGTGCTCGACCTCGGCCCGCCGGTGGCGCTCATCGAGCGCCAGAACCACGTTGAAGAAGCTCACCGGGTGGCTGGTCGTATCGAGGTCCGCCCAGCGCGGGTCGACCCAGCGGCCGTCGGACTCCTGCGCGGCGAGGAAGTAGTCGATCGCGCGCCGGACGGAGGCCGTGAGTCCGTCCTCGGCCAGGACGCGGTTGCCACGGATCAGCATGAGGGCCGAGAAGGCTGACACCCAGACTGTGCTCTCCGGCTCGGCCGACTCGGGCGCCCAGCCGCCGTCGGCGTGCTGGCAGGCAACGAGCGCACGGTACTCGTCGCGGAAGTCGCCCAGGGCATGCGTGTGCAGCAGCACGCGGAGCGCGTGCGCGACCAGCTCCAGGTCCTGGGGCCCCGCGACCAGGCTCCAGCCCGCTCGCTCGGCCACGAGGAATCGGTATTCGTCCGCGATCAGGCTGTCGACGCGGGAGAGGTCCATCAGCGGGTCACTTCGGCCCAGGCCCGGCGATAGTCCTCGAAGGTGTCGATCTCCATCCAGCCCTTGTGGATGTCGACGGCGACGACCGCCTGACCTCGATCGATGAGGGCCTGGAGGACCTGGGTCACGCTCGCGCGGTCGAGCCCTTCGGTGCGGCCGGTGGAGAGCTCCTCCCAGAGAGCACGCAGGCGCGCCGCACCTTCGGCTGAAAACGCCGCCATCCCGATGAACTCGCCATGCGCCTCCTCGGGCGCCACCTCGGGACCTATCCGCAGCACCCTGCTCCCTCCTTCGGGTGGGACGAACCGACGGCCGTTCGGGGGCGTCTCGGTCACCACGAGGTCGAGCGGACCCACCCCCGGACTGAGGCCGGCCCGATACGCGTCGTAGAACGCACGATCGACGACCACGGCCACGTCGGCGCGGGCGCGGAGAAGCTTCTCGACGATGACGGGCTCGAAGATGATGTCGCCGTAGAGGAAGACGAAGGGACCGTCGAGCGCCTGCTCGGCGCAGAACAAGGAGAAGAGCTCGCCCGTCTCCGCGAACCGGTCATTGTCGACGAAGCGAACCCCCGGTGCCGTGACCTGCTCCTTCCGGTAGCCGCGGACCACGACGACGTCGCGGATGCCGCAGCGGCCGAGCGCCGTCACTTGCCGTTCGAGGATGGTGCGTCCCTTCACCTCGAGCATCGCCTTCGGCCGTTCCCTGATGAGCGGCATCAGCTGCGGCTCGAACCCCGCAGCGATGATCACGGCGCGGGGCGCGCTGCTTCCCGTGAAGAGGAAGCGCTGCTCGTTCGCCTGGAGCTCGGGAACGCCCACCAGCGCGTAGACCTCCTCGAGCGAGGCCACACGGTCCTCGACGCTCGATGCCCGGCCCGTGCTCCGGATGCTCCGCAGGGCATCTCGCATTGCGACGATCGCCGCCCGCAGCGCATGGTTGGCGAAGATCGCCATGCGGAAACCCGCCGCCTCGAGCTCGGCCGTCGATACGGTCGGGTACGTGGTCGGCACGGCGACGAGCGGCACGGCGCTGTCCCAGGACGCCGCGAAGCCGGCCAACTCGGCGAAATCGCGTGCCTTCGAGTGCACGAGGACCGCGTCGGCCCCAGCCTCCGCATAGGCTCGCGCGCGGCAGAGGGCCTCCTCCAGACCCAGGCCGGCGATGAGAGCTTCCGTCCGCGCGATGACCGCGAAGCCCGCGGAGCGACGGGCGGCGGTGGCGGCCGCGATCTTCCCGGCATGCTCCTCGACGGGGACGAGCTCGCGTCGTACCGACCCGTAGAAGCTGCACCGCTTCGGAAACTCGTTGTCCTCGATGCAGAGGCCCGCCGCCCCCGCCCGCTCGAATTCGCCCACGGTGCGGATCACGTTGATCGCGTTGCCGTAGCCGTTGTCGCAGTCAGCGATGACCGGGATCGCCACGGCATCCACGATCCGTCGGACCGCCTCCAACGTCTCGGTGAGGGTGAGGATGTTGGCGTCCGGCACCGCCTGGACGGCGGAGATCCCGAAGCCGCTCGCCCATATCGCACCGAAGCCGGCCTCTTCCACGAGGCGCGCGGAGAGGGCGTCGTGTGCCCCTCCGGCGAGGACGATTCGCGACCCCCGCAGGAGCGGCAACAGTACGTCTCCCATCCCCCTCCCTTTAGAAAGCCGGCTTATAGCGGACAGCCTCCAGACGGCGCAAGGATTTGTTTCTCTCTCCAATACGCTGTCATATTTCCGTAACGCTTGCAGGCGTTGACAACCTGTTATAGACGCGCGATTGACCGCTCGGTCAAGACGGCTGACTAGATGACGGCGAGACCTTGCCGGGTCGCGGCGCGCTGACCCAGCAGGGGCCTGATCCGGGTCTACTTCTTCCTGGAGGGACGAGATGCGGACGCTGTTTCTGAATCCACCATCGTATGACGACTTCGATGGCGGGGCGGGCTCGCGCTACCAGGCGAAGCGCGAGGTGTGGTC
>VBLA01000357.1 GCA_005879245.1 Deltaproteobacteria bacterium | reverse complement strand
GAGGTTGCTCGGGCTTCCTCACCGAGCTTCTGCGGGAGCAGGACCAGAGGCCCGCGGGGCCACCCCCGACGTCTCGTTCCGATGGCGATGACGCGCTCGTCGACCGCCTCCGTCGGGGTGACCCTGAGGCGTTCGAGTCGCTGGTCCGGCAGTACGGCGGCCGCATGCTCGCGACCGCGCGGCGGCTCGTCGGCACTGAGGATGAGGCCCGGGATGTGGTCCAGGAAGCCTTCCTCGCGGCCTTCCGTGCGATCGACAGCTTCGCGGGCGCGGCCCGGCTGTCGACATGGCTCCACCGCATCGTCGTCAACGGAGCGCTCATGAAGCTCCGGAGCCGGCGGCGTCGCCGCGAGGAGTCGATCGAGGGGCTCCTCCCCCGCTTCGACGACGACGGGCACTGGGCCGAGCCGTCGCCGCAATGGGACAACGCGAGCGACGCGCTGTGTGAGCGTCAGGAGACTCGCGAGATGGTGCGGAACGCCATCGGCAGACTGCCCGCGAGCTATCGTGGCGTGCTCATCCTGCGTGACATCGAGGAGCTCGACACGGACGAGGCGGCCTCCCTGCTGGGCGTCACATCCAACGCGGTGAAGACGCGCCTCCATCGTGCCCGACAGGCGCTGAGAACGCTCCTCGAACGCGAGTTCCTGGGCCAGGGGGATCGGAGCGGCGGGCAGGCACGATCCAACGGCCCAGCCGCGCAGTCGGCTTGAGCCGGTCGAGCCCGACGCCATGCGCTCCCGCTCGGCCGTGTCGGCGATCTTCTTCATCAACGGCGTGGTGCTGGCGAGCTGGGTCCCGCACATCCCGGCGGTCAAGGCCGCCCACGGGCTGTCCGACGGGCAGCTCGGCATCGTGCTGCTCGCCATGGCCGTCGGGGCGGTGCTCGCGCTGCCGCTAGCCGGGTGGCTCGTCGGTCGCACTGGCAGCCGGCGCATGACGGCCGTTGCCGCGATGGCGCTCGGCATCGAGAGCGTCCCGCACGTCGCCGGAACCGCGCTCCTCTCCCTCGTCGCCGTCGGCCGCAGTCTCCCCTGGCTGGCGCCGTCGGGCGCTCCGCGTGCCAGCGCGGGTCCCGTCTTCGCCAGGCCCACCGGCGCGCTCCTCGGGCTCGGCGCCCTCGCCTTCTGCGGCCTTCTCGCCGAGGGCGCCATGGGCGACTGGAGCGCCGTCTACTTGCACGACGCACTCGGGAGCAGCCCTCCGGACGCGCCCCTGGCATCCCGACCGGCACGGCCCTCGCCGCCGTCGCGACCACCGGGTACCTCGGGTTCCTCGCCGGTCCGCCGGTGATCGGGATCGTTGCGGAGATCGCCGGGCTGCGCGTCGCCCTGGGAATCGTTAGCGCCCTCTGCGTGCTCATCGCCGCGGGCGGGGGCGCGGTGGGTCGCCCGGGAGCGCGCCGCGTCTCCGGCCAGCCAATCGCCGACTGGGTCGCGGCTTGACCATCCCAGCGCCGCGATGCCATGGCAGGCCCGTGAGGGCGCGACCCGCATGGTAGAGCCTCGACCGCTCTTCATCCCCGTGATCCTGGGGACCGTGCGGCAGGGACGGAGGAGCGCGCCCGTCGCCCGGCTGATGGTCTCCGAGCTGTCCCGGCGCCCGGGGATCGAGACCGACCTGATCGACGTGGCTCGCCTGCCCCTCCGTGTCGACGACGCTGGCGAAGCCACCAAGGACCCGACCTTCGCGGCACAGATGAACCGTGCCGATGCCCTGGTGGTGGTGTCACCGGAGTACAACCACGGCTACTCGGGGCTGCTGAAGCACGTCCTCGACAGCTGCCTCAGGGAGTACATCCACAAGGCGGTCGGCGTCGTGGGCGTCTCGGCCGGACCGTTCGGTGGGGCGCGAGGCATCCAGGATCTCTTGCCGGTCCTGCGCGAGCTAGGCCTCGTCACCATCTTCTGGGACGTCCACTTCGCCACCGTCGAGAACGTCTTCGACGAGTCGGGGGTGCTCCGTGAACCGGCCTACCTGCCGCGGATCGACAAGTTCCTGAAGGAGCTCGTCTGGATGGCGAGGACGCTGCGTCATGGCCGCGAGCACATCGTTCTCGAGTAGCGAGGAAGGGAGTCACGCATGGTAGCCAACGCGAGCCCGGTGGTCTGCGCCACCTGCGAGCGCGAGATGAATCACCATGCGGAGAAGCTGGTCCATCCGACGGACTCGGTCGACGACGGATATCTGGACCCGATCCTGGGCGGGATCGTCGAGGAGGTGCATGCGTGCCCCGCCTGTGGCACGGGCGCTTCCCGTCGAAGCACCCGCTGATACCCACGATCGACGCGAGCCGGGAGGCTTCTCGATGGAAGCGACGGAAGACAACGATGTCGTCGTCCTGCATCCGGCCATCGCCGTGACGGGACGCCTGTTGTTCGCGCTCATCTTCTTCTTCCCGTGACGATCACGGTGCACGGCGTGGGGATGGTGACGGCCCCGGACCTCGAGATGCAGCGGATACAGACGTCGTTCTTCTTGAAGGGCCTGGCGATGACGGGAGGAGCGCTGCTGATCACGCAGCTCGGCGTGCGACGCGCGGAACGCGACTCGCTCAGGCTCCCGCGTTCTTGAGCGCCCCCAACAGGTCCGCGTATATCCCGCGCTTCAGGGCCGCGTAGGTCT
>VBLA01000356.1 GCA_005879245.1 Deltaproteobacteria bacterium | reverse complement strand
GAGGTACCAGGGGCTCGGCGCGGTGTGGAGGAGGTGCGGGTCACCGGCGACGAGCGCACTGCCGCCGGCGGCGCGACGAGGTGCGACCGCCCAGGCGTTGCTCCCGCCCGCGGGTGGCGGTGCGAGAGCCGTCAACGCCTCGAAGAACGCCGGCTCGAGGCCCCGGTAGGCAGCGAGGCGCTCGGCGTCGGCGGCGGCCGGCGGCAGCGGCCGGGGATAGAGCCAGCTGCCTCGCTCGAAGCCGAGCTGGCCAAGGGCCCGCGCGAGGAAGAGCTTCGGCTCGAGGCTCTCCATCGCGAGCGCAAAGCCGACGAAGTACTCGATCAGGAACGAGTCCACGACCGTCCACGGTTCGGGGCGGTAGCCGAGCAGCTCGAACTCGGGCGGGAGCGGCGTGTCGGCGATGCGAGCGCTCACCCCGTCGGCGAAGGCGGCGAGCGTATCCGCCTCCCCTTCGAGGTGTTCCGCGGCCTTCCGGGCGGCGGCGGGACAGCCGATCGTCCGCGCGATGGCATCGAGCGGGAGAAAGAGTGCGCCGAGCACCTCGGCGACTCGCCCCGCGCCGAGCCGGCGCAGGAGATCCATTTGCCACAGCCGGTCGCCCGCCATCACCCAGCCGAGGGCCCGGTACACGTCGACGCGCCGTTCGGCGACGAGGTGCGGGATGCCGAGTCGGTCGCGGAGGACGCGCACGGGCCGGGCAAGGCCAGCGACCGACCGGGTCTCGGGCACGCCGCTGGATACCAGATCGGGGTGGAGTTCGGAATCGCGTGCCGGACGCGACCTCGATCCCGCCGTCAGGCGAGATCCCGGACCAGCGCCAGGAGGTCCGCGGGGAGCTCACGCCGCTTCGCCCACGTGTCCTCGAGCGGCACACGGACCACCTTGCCGCCCGCCTCGGCCGCCATCGTGCCGCCGCCGTCGAGCAGGATGTCGACCGCGGCCGCACCGAGCTTGCTGGCGAGGATGCGATCCCGCGCTGTCGGCGTGCCGCCCCGTTGGATGTGCCCGAGCACGCCGACCCGCGGCTCGAGCTGCGTCAGCACCCGCACCTCCTCCGCCAGGCGGAAGACGCGGCCCGGCTCGCCGCGCTCCGCGACGACGACGATGCTGCTCCGCTTGCCCCGCTGCCAGCTCTGGCGCACCTCGGCGGCGAGCGCTTCGAGGTCGGTCGCCGTGTCCGACACGAGCACGTCTTCCGCGCCGCCGGCCACGCCGACGCCGAGCGCGATCTCGCCGCTCGTCCGCCCCATCACCTCGACGAAGAAGAGCCGGTCGTGGGAGGCGGCGGTGTCGCGGATACGGTCGATCGCCTCCAGCGCCGTGTTGATGGCGGTGTCGAAGCCGATGGTGAAATCGGTACCGTAGACGTCGTTGTCGATCGTCCCCGGCACGCCCGCCACCGCCACGGCCTGTTCCTCGCCGAGCAGGCTGGCGCCGTGGAACGTCCCCTCGCCCCCGATCACGACCAGACCCTCGATGGCCGCGCCCCGCAGCACGGCGGCGGCGCGGGCCCGTCCCTCCTTGGTGCGGAACTCCTCGCTGCGCGAGGTGCCGAGAATCGTGCCGCCGCGCTGCAGGATGTTGGCGACGCCCGCGCGCGTCAGCGGCTGGAGCTCGCCCGCGAGCAGGCCCGCGTACCCGCGCCGGATGCCGATCACCTCGAGCTTCCGGCCAAGGGCATGGCGCACCACCGCGCGGATCGCGGCGTTCATCCCGGGTGCGTCGCCGCCGCTCGTGAGGACACCGATCCGTCGCATGGGCTCCCTATAGCAGAGCCCATGCCCGCGGCCGATCCTAGAGAGCGGTGCGCATCAGCCGGAGCGCGTTGGCGATCACCGATACGGAGCTGAGGCTCATGGCCGCGCTCGCGAGCATCGGGCTCAGCGTGAGCCCCGTGAACGGGTAGAGCACCCCGGCCGCGATCGGGATGCCGACGGCGTTGTAGAGAAAGGCGAAGAAGAGGTTCTGACGGATGTTGCGCCGGGTCGCCCGCGACAGGCGCCGGGCGCGGACGACGCCGCGGAGATCGCCCCGGACGAGGACGACCCCGGCCTGCTGGATCGCCACGGTCGCGGGTGAAGCGCTCGACCACATCGCTCTTCCCGGCGGGCAGAACGCCCGCCACGATCTCGTCGATGCCGACCTGACGCGCCACGGCGTCGGCGGTGGCCCGGGCGTCGCCCGTCACCATTACCACGCGGACACCTTCGCCACGGAGGCGCGCCACCGCCTCACGCGCGGTGGGCTTGATCGGATCGGCGATGCCGAGGAGCCCGAGCGGCCGACCGGCGACGGCGAGATACACCACCGTTCGCCCTTCGCGCCGGAGGCGCTCGGCGCTCACCTCGAGGGCCCCGGTGTCCACTCCCTCCCGCCCGAGCAGCGCGGCGTTGCCGAGGAGCACCCGCTGGCCGTCGACGTTCCCGATGACCCCCCGGCCGGGGACGACGCTGAAGTCCGTCACCCCCGTGGGGGCGATGCCGCGCGCCGCGGCAACCTCCAGGATGGCGGCCGCCAGCGGGTGCTCGCTCGCGCGCTCGAGCCCTGCCGCCAGCGCGACCACCTCGGCGTCGTCGCGGTCGGCGGTGACCGCGACCTCCGTCACCCGCGGCTTGCCCTCGGTGAGCGTTCCCGTCTTGTCGACCAGCAGCGTGTCGACGCGGGCGAGCGTCTCGAGTGCCTCGGCCTCGCGCACGAGCACGCCGGCCCGCGCCCCCTGACCGGTCGCCACCATGATCGACATCGGGGTCGCAAGCCCGAGGGCGCACGGACAGGCGATGATGAGGACCGCCACCGCCGCGACGAAGCCGTGCGCGAGCGCGGGCGCGGGGCCGAAGAGGGCCCAGACGAGGAACGTCACGACCGCCACCGCGATCACGATGGGCACGAAGACCGCCGCGACGCGGTCGACGAGCCGCTGGATCGGCGCCCGGGTCCGCTGCGCTTCCGAGACCAGCCGGACGATCTGGCCGAGCAACGTCTCGTCCCCCACGCGCTCGACGCGCATGATGAACCCGCCGGCACCGTTGAGCGTCCCGGCGGCTACGCTCGCCCCGGGATCCTTCTCGACCGGGATCGGCTCGCCGGTGAGCATCGACTCGTCGACGCTGCTCCGACCCTCCTCGATGACGCCATCGGCTGGAAGCCGCTCCCCCGGGCGCACCCGCAGCCGGTCCCCCGGATGGAGCCGCTCGATCGGCACGTCCTCCTCGGCACCGCTCGCACGGAGGCGACGTGCGGTGCGCGGCGCGAGAGCGAGGAGCGCGCGCACCGCGTGCCGGGTGCGACGACGGGCGCGGAGCTCGAGGACCTGTCCGAGGAGCACGAGCACGGTGATCACGGCGGCAGCCTCGAAGTAAACCGGGACCGCCCCGTGGTGGTCCCGGAACGACGCCGGAAAGACGTCGGGGCGAACCGTCGCGACGACGCTGTGCGCGAAGGACGCGCCGGTACCGAGCCCGATCAGCGTGAACATGTTCGGGCTCCGGGCGAGGACGGACTTCCACGCGCGCACGACGATCGGCCATCCCGCCCCGAGCACGACAGGGGTCGCGAGCACGAGCTCGAACCAATGACCGGACGGGAGCAGAGACTCCTCCCCCATTCCGAGCACGAGGACGGGGAGCGTGAGCACCGCGCCGACCCAGAAGCGCCGCCGCATGCCGCGGAGCTCGACGTCGTCCTCCTCGCCGACCGGTGCGCCGCGCGGCTCGAGCGCCATGCCGCAGAGCGCGCACGGCCCTGGACCGGGCTCCTCGACCTGCGGGTGCATCGGGCAGGTGTATGCCGAGCGGCCGGCCATGCCGATGTCAGCGGGCGCGCGCGGGTGTCGTCGCGCCCAGCGTCTTGGCGAGCTTCCGGGCGGTCTCCTCGAGCCCGGCGTCCAGAATCTCCTCGCGGGTCACCCACCGACCGCCACCCTTCAGGAACCGCGGCAGGTCGAGAAGGTTCTCGCTCAGCGCCTGCTGCGTGTAGTCGAGCCGGTCCGTGGCGAGTATCGCCCGGTCAGACGCGCGGACGAGGGCGACCTGGTAGGCGACCGACGCCGGAGAGGTGACGCCCAGCGCCGATCCCTCCCGCTGGCGGAAACGGCCGAGCGCGCCGAGGACGACGAATCGTGCACCGACCTTGCTGGCCACGCGTGCGGCGAACGGCGGATCGTAGCGGCCGGCATCCGCGAGCGACACTGCCCCGAACACGCGCTCGGGATCGACGACGTTCACGCCGCTCTTCGCGAGCTGATCCGCCAGGGTGCGTGCCGCGAGCGCGCCGTGGTCGCCCGGCCCGGCCTCGACGTCATCGACGCCCTGGAAGGCACCTTCCGGCGACAGGCGACCCCCGGTACGAAACGGGAGCACGGCGACGGTGGCCTTCTCCGCCGAGACGACGGGAACGGCCCGTTCCTCGTGGAGGGGCGCACAGCCGCCAAGCAGGGCGATCAGGGC
>VBLA01000355.1 GCA_005879245.1 Deltaproteobacteria bacterium | reverse complement strand
CGTCGATGACGGAGCGGGGCTGCAGGAGGCGCACATCCTCCTCGACAATGCGCCGGTGGCGTCCCTCTCGGTCGCCGTGCCGGGCAACAACGTCGCGATGACCTGGAAGGGTCGGACGATGAAGAGCCTCGGCCGGAAGCTCCTGAACTTGAGGCCGCTCCAGCGCCAGACGGTGCACGCGGCCGACAGCGTGCTCGGGGGCTACGTCGATCCGTCGGGGAAGGGTCTCAACACCACGTATGCGGAGATGATCGCCGCGGCCTTCTGGCCCCGCTACTGGAATTCCGCGCAGACGACGGCGGACGGGTACAGCCTCATGGAGGCGAATTTCCCGCTCTTCTGGGGGCTCGCGAACCAGGTCTACGCCTCGACCCTCATCTCCAACGACAGCCCGTACGATCGTTTCATGGAGGGCACCACCACCGCCCTCACCGGTGCACAGCTGGACGGGCTCGATACGTTTCTTCATCGCGGGCGGTGCGTCGACTGTCACGCCGGCCCGGAGTTCACCAGTGCGTCCGTCACCTACCTCGTGACCAATGCCCACCCCGGCGTGGAGGGGCTGCTCGAGCGGATGACGATGGCGAACGGCGGGACTGCGGTCTACGACGCCGGCTTCTACAACATCGGCGTCCGGCCGACGGCCGAGGACGTGGGGGTGGGCGGGAAGGATGCGCTCGGCAACCCGATGTCCCTTAGCCGCCTCGCCCAGCAGGGCGTCGACATCGGTTTCCAGCTGACCCCGCCCGTTTCGCCCACGGAGCGGGTGGCCGTCGACGGCGCCTTCAAGGTGCCCTCGCTCCGCAACGTCGAGCTGACCGGCCCGTACTTCCACAACGGCGGGATGGCGACGCTCGAGCAGGTGGTCGAGTTCTACAGCCGCGGCGGCGACTTCCACGAGGCCAACATCACCAACCTCCACCCGGCCATCGACACGATTGGCGGGATGGATGCCACCCGCAAGGCGAACCTCGTCGCCTTCCTGAAGTCGCTCACCGATGACCGGGTTCGCTACCAGAAGGCTCCTTTCGATCATCCCCAGCTCATCATCGCCAACGGCGTCGAGATCCCTGCCGTCGGCGCCAACGGTGGGCTGGCCCTCCAACCCTTCGCGTCCAAGTTGCCGAGGTGACGCGATGACGTCGGCAACTCGGAACTCGAGGTACAAAATCATGCGCGTATCCCTACTGGTTTCGGCGTTGATTCTGCTCGCCGCACCGCCCGTGGTGCGGGCGGCTCGCTCGAAGTGCGACCTCGTGGTGAACGCCGAGGGCATCGCGGAAAAACCGGAACACTCCAAGAGCTGTACCGACGGCGATTCCGCCTGCGACACGGGCCAGAGCGCCGACGGTATCTGCCAGTATCACGTGAGCCTCTGCTTCAAGACCGCCGCCAAAGGGGCGTGTGCCCGTGAAGAAATCGAGGGCATGAGCGTCACCGCCGGTCCAGGGCTCGAGGGGCTCGTCGGGGCCATGACGCGATTCAAGACCAACCTGACAGCGGACTCCTGCACCGAGCCCGTAGACGTCCAGGTCCAGACACGCGGGAAGCGAATCGGCCGTACCCTCCTGAAGGCGAAGGGCCCGGCCGGACGAGAGCGCTACACCTTCGTGTGTCGGCCCTCGCATCAGGGTGGCGGCTCCTCGGCGACCTTTGCCAAGGACATCCAGAAGAAGATCTTCGACAGCACCTGCGCCACGCCCTCGTGCCACGGAGCCGGGGCCGCGTCCGCCGGCCTCGATCTGAGCGACGGCGCCGCCTACTCGAACCTGGTGGGCGTGCCCGCCGCGAACGAGGCCGCGCGCACCGCAGGCCTGCTGCGCGTCGCCCCCGGCGATCCCGATCACAGCTACCTCCTCTTGAAGCTCGAGGGGACGCTCGCGGCGGGCGAGGGCGTGCCGATGCCGCTCGTGGGCGGTCCACTTCCCGCCTCCGCCATCGACACGATTCGCCGCTGGATCGCCGCTGGCGCGCCAGAGACGGCGCCCTTCTGAGAAAGGAACGGACATTCTCGACCCATGCGTACCTCTGGTCTTCTCGCTGTGGCGCTCGCGCTCGGCGTGCTGGCCGGGGCGCCCCCGGCATCCGCCCGCTGCCGTCTGAAGGTGCAGCTGGCGGGGGGCTCGTTCTTCACCCGCCAGGCGCGCTGTGTCGACGGCGATCCGGCCTGCGATTCGGACAGCAAGCTCGACACGACCTGCGACTTCCAGGCGAGCCTCTGCTTCTCGACCGACGGCGTGACGGCCTGCGACCAGGGCGACCTGGGGGGGATGAGCATCGCGTCGGCGCCGGGGCTCGGGGGGCTCTCGAACGTCCTCGAGCAGTTCAAGGCGACCGCGACCCCGGGGACGCTCTGCACGGCCGCCGCGACCGTCGCGGTCCCGACCAACGGGAAGAAGAAGGGGCAGGTCGTCATGAAGGTGCTG
>VBLA01000388.1 GCA_005879245.1 Deltaproteobacteria bacterium | reverse complement strand
GATGCGGGCGCGGCTGGACGCGTGGCGCGGCGGCTTCACGCCCGTCATCCCGACCGACTCGGCCGAAGAGCTCGACCCCGAGATTCAGCGCCGTCTCCAGGACCTCGGCTACATCGAAGCCTGACGCGACGGCCCGACCTCTCACCAGCGAACCAGCATCGTGACCGACAAGCTCAAACAGCTCGCGCGCAGCAGCGTGATCTACGGCCTCGGAAACTATGGGGTCAAGGTCGTCGGCTTCCTGCTGATCCCGATCTACACGCGCTATCTGAACCCCTCGGACTACGGGATCATGTCCCTGGTCTCGAGCTTCGGCCAGGCGCTGTTCATCTTCTTGAACCTCGGCCAGAGCACGGCGCTCTTCCGGTTCTACTACGAGGACGACACCCCGGCCGGCCGCGAGCGCGTGATCGCGGGCTCCCTGTGGATCGTCTTCCTCATCTCGACCCCGCTCACGCTCATCACGCTCGCGGCGTCGACGCCGATCGCCTCGCTGATGCTGGGCAACCCCGCCCTGGCGGGCTTCGTTGCCATCGGCACGGTGACCGTGGCCTGTCGCCAGCTCCTCCGTCTCCCGTTTGCCGTCCTGCGCGCCAACGAGCGAGACACCCAGTATGCTACCTGGTCGATCATTCGCACGGCGCTGAGTGCCGCTCTCGCCGTCGCGCTCGTGGTCGGGGCGCACTTCGGGGTGCGGGGCGTGCTGCTCAGCTCGCTGCTCGCCGAGGGGACGTGCTGCGTGATCCTGGTGCCGCGCATCGCCGGCGCCCTGCGCCGCGGATGGGCGGGCCCGGAGATGCGGGCGCAGCTCACCTTCGGGATGGCGCTCGTCCCGGGCATGATGGCGGGTTTCGTGCTCGACCTTTCGGACCGGTTCTTTCTCCGCCGCTACAGCAATCTCAGCGAGGTGGGGTTGTACTCCCTCGGCTACCGCTTCGCGGACATCATCTCCTTCGTCGTCGCCGCCGTGCAACTCGCCTGGTCTCAGTTCGTGTTCGGCAATCGCCGCTCGCCGCAGGCGAAGGAGCTCTACTCGTACGCCGCGACCTACTACCTGGCCGGGATGCTGTTTCTCATCCTCGGGCTGTCGACGCTGGCGCCGGAGATTCTCCGCGTGATGGCAGCGCCGGCCTTCGAGCGCGCCGCGACCGTCGTGCCGATCATCGCCCTTGCCTATCTCTGCGAGGGCCTCTGCTACATCGCCACGATCGGCATCATGCTCCAGCGGAAGCCGATCATCCGATCAGCGGCCGCCATTCTTGCCGCGCTCGTCAACCTGGCGCTGAACGTCCTGCTCATCCCCTCCTACGGCATGCTCGGGGCGGCGTGGGCGACGTTGGCCGCGTTCATGGTGCAGATGGTCCTCCAGGTCACGGTGGCCCTGCGCTACTACCCGATCGCCTATCAATGGAACCGCGGCGCCCGGGTGTTCGGGCTGGCACTCGCGGTGTACGTGGTCAGCCTGTTCGTGACACCGGTGTCCTTGCCCCTGGCGGTCGCTGCCAAGGCGCTGCTGCTCGTCTCCTTCCCCGTCGCCCTCTGGGCGGTGGGCTTCTTCGAGGAGTCAGAGCTCGAGCAGGTTCGCCAGCTGGGGGCGGGACTGCGCAAGCGGCTCGTCCCATCGCGCGCCTGATCGGCGGATCGGCGCCCTCGGTAATATCGCTGTCGCTCTGAAGACGACATGAAAGGTGGAGGCTCCAGCATGCGCGTTCTGATTTTCGGTGCCCATCCCGACGACATGGAAATTGGCATGGGCGGGACGATCGCCAAGCACGTCGACGCCGGCCACGACGTCATCATGGTCTGCGCGACCGTACCGACGCGGCACGAGGAGCGGATGCTCGAGGCGCAGGAGGGGGCGCGGATCCTGGGCGCGCGGCTCGAAGTCCTGGACCTCCCGCCGGACGATATCGGCCACAACCGCCGGACCATCCGGGAGTTCGACCGTCTCTTCGTCAGCTTCGATCCGCATCTCGTCTACACGCACTGGGATCAGGATTCCCATCAGGATCACAACGCCGTGTCCCGTGCGGTGATCACGGCTGGGCGCCGCAATCGCTGCTCGATCCTGATGTACGAGCAGACGATTCCGGGTGGCGTCGTCCCGGGCGGGTTCAAGGCGCAGTCGTTCGTCGACATCTCGGAGCAGATGGACCGGAAGCGAGAGAGCATCCTGGTACATCGGACGCAGATCGAACTGAACGGCGGAGACTGGTGGCTCGAGGGCGTGCGGGGCCGCGCGATGTATCGCGGCTATCAGATGAACGTGCGTTACGCGGAGGCTTTCGAGGTGGTGAAGGAGATCGAGGCCCACTTCGGGAACCAGCACCGAGAGCTCGCCTCGCATCAGAACGGCAGGACCGCCGGCGAGGGCCAGCCCGCGGCGAACGCGATTCCCGAGCGCTGACCCGAGAATCACCCGCCATCTTCCCGGTCCCGCGCGCCTCGGCGCTCCGCGGGCCCTCCTGGGAGCAGTTGATGCCTGCCAAACCCAAGCTCACTCTCGAAGAAAAAGTCGCCCTGGCGATCGAGATCATCCGACGGGTGCGACCCGCGCGAGAGATCTGCGCCGCGTACGGGGTGAGCCATACCACTGCATACGAGATCCGCGAGGCCTTCGTTCGCGGTGGTACGGAGTCCCTCCGGATGCAGAGCCCCGAGCATCGGGTGGAACGGCGCCTGCGAAAGCTCGAGCGCCTCCT
>VBLA01000093.1:20633-24241 GCA_005879245.1 Deltaproteobacteria bacterium | reverse complement strand
GCGCTCCGCATCGAGCGGGCCGTCTTCGTCGGGCACGACTGGGGCGGGATCGTCACCTGGATGATGTCGCTCCTCCACCCGGCCCGCACGGCTGCCGTGATCGGCGTCAACACGCCGTACTTCCCGCGCCCCTCGGCGCCGCCCATCGGGCTCATGCGCGAGATCTACGGCGACAACTACTACATCGTGAAGTTCCAAGAGCCGGGTGTGGCCGACGCGGCGCTCGCCCGCGACGTGCGGCGGGTCTTCACGCAGCTCATGCGCCGGGGAGTGCCGCAGGCGGAGCATCGGGCCCGCATCGCCGCCGCGACCGGCCGCGGGATGCGGAACATGGTCGAGCTGATCGAGCAGGCCGCGATCCCGGGCGAGCCCTTTCTGTCCCCGGAGGAGCTGCAGGTCTACGTGGACGCCTTCGCGCGCACCGGGTTCACCGGCGGGATCAACTGGTACCGCAACCTCGATCGGAACTGGGAGACGACCCCGGAGATCGCCGCCGCCCGGATTCCGGTCCCCTCGTTGATGGTCACCGCCGAGTACGACGCGGCCCTGCGACCGGAGCGCGCCGAGGCGATGCGGGAGCTCGTGCCCGACCTCGAGATCGTGATGATCCGCGGCTGCGGCCACTGGACGCAGCAGGAGAAGCCCGCCGAGCTGAACGCCATCCTGGTCGACTGGCTCTCGCGTCGCTGCCGGTGATCAGGGAGCGACGGCGGTCGCCCAGGCCTCGGGGGCCTCCATCTGGGGATAGTGGCCGATGCCCTCGAGCACGGTGAGCGGGCCGCCCGACATCTCGGCCAGGCGCCGCCCGATCTCGAGCACGGCGATCGGGTCCCGATCGCCCCAGACCTGCCGGATCGGTACCGCCGTCCGCCCGAGGATCGGGCGCCAACGCTCGGCGTAGCGCGCGCGCTCGAGGTTGTAACGGGCGATCTGTGCGATGATGGCGAGGCCGTCGCCGTGCGCGAGCCAGTACGCGATCGCCCGGCGATCGACCTCGGGCGTGCGCGTGGGGTCCGCCCAGACGAAGCCGAGGGCCTGCGCGAAGCGCTCCGGGTCGTAGTTGGTAGCAAAGGCCGCCGCTCCGTCGTCGGTCATCAAGGCGTGCTGGAGCGGCGTCAGCTGGGCGAGCTCGACCAGATGGCTGCCGTTGGTGAGGACGAGCCCGTCCAGCTCGAAGCCGAGCTCGTTCGCCTCGTGGCGGCAGAGCATCTCGACCGCGACGGTGAGGCCCATGTCATGACCGACCACGCGGGCACGCTCGATGCCGAGCGTGCGGGCGAGCTCACCGGCGCGCTGGCCCTGGTCGAGGAGCGAGTACGAAGCCTCGCACGGCTTGTCCGAGGAGCCGAAGCCGAGCTGATCGAAGACGGTGACGCGGAAGCGGGGGGTGAGGAAGGGGAGAGCGGCCGCGAAGTCGTGGCTGCTCGACGGAAAGCCGTGCACCAGGAGCAGGTCCGGGCCACGACCCTCCTGCAAGACGAAGAGCCGGTGGCCCTCGGGCAGGCTCACGAAGCGGCCGCGCCGCACCCATGCTTCTTGAATCGCGGCCACGTCGGCAGGGGCATCGAACGCCATGCTCGCTACGGCTGGAGCGCGTAGAGGACCGAGAACGGATCGTCGATGGGGAGCTTCCGGAAGTGACTGAACCCTGCCTGGTCGGCGAGTTCCCGCGCCTTCGGCTCGCCCATCGCGGCCCCGATGCCGGCACCGCCCTCAGCGAGCGATGTCGTCATGCAGTAGAGGGTGCTGACCGAGTAGAGAAACTTCCCGAGCGGGTTGACGTTCTCCTCCACCCGCGGCGAGCAGCGCATCTCGAGGAGGAGGTACGTGCCGCCCGGCACGAGCGCACGGCGGATGCCGGCCATCAGGCCCACCGGATCGACGGAGTCGTGCACGACGTCGAACGTCGAGATGAAATCGAACTGCCGCTCGGGAAGGCGGGCGGCGTCCGCCACCTCGAACGTGACCCGCCCGCCGACGCCCGCGGCCTCCGCATTCGCCCGCGCGCGAGCAATCGACCCCTCGTGCACGTCGTAGCCGACGACGCGCGCCTCCGGGAAGCCGCGCGCGAGCGCGAGGGCGGCCTGGCCGCTCCCGCAGCCGACGTCGGCGGCACGTCCGCCCCGGGCGAGCGCGCTCCCGACCTGCGGCATGGTGGGGATCCAGTCCTGGAGGAGGTGGTGTTTGTACCAGGGCGCGGTGCCACGCTCGATCGCCTCGAACATCTCGGGCGGGTACTCGCGCTGCGGCACACCCCCGCCGCTCCGGAAGGCGGAGAGCAGCTTCGGTGCCTGACTGATGCTCGGCACGACCATCTCGAGGAAGCCGCCGACGAAGAACGGCGAGTCCGGATCCGCGAGCACCGTCGCGTGCTCGGGTGGGAGGACGTAGTGCCCGCTCTCGGGACGGTAGAGGACGTAGCCGGCCGCGGTCATGGCGTTCAGCCACTCGCGGAGATAGCGGGCGCTGAAGCCCGTCCGGGTGGCGAGCGCCTCGATCGTCACGGGTCCCGCGTCGGCGAGCGTCCGGAAGAGCTCGAGACGATCGCCGATGAAGCTGAGCGCCCCCAGGAGCGCCGTGCCGACGTCCGAGACGACCTGTCCCAGGAACTGCTCTGCCTTCGTGCGGTCGAGCGGTGCGTCCATGCCGTCCTCCCCCGTGGGTCTGAGCCCTATAGCCGTCCCGGTGGAGGGCGGTCCAGACAGTCGATGAGCGTCAGCCCGAGCGGGCCTTGACGAGCTCGAACTCGCGCGGCTGCTCATGGGGGCGCGCGAAGAAACGCCGGCGGAAGCGGGCATCGGTCAGGATGCGGCCCAGGATGCGCTCGACGGTCACCTGCGTCATGGGAACTTCCTCCGTGGCACGTGCGGGTGCTCGCGAGGGGTCTCGATTCAGTGTGGCGCGGTCGAATCGACGGGCCGTCGTCCGCCGCAGCCCGCTACCCGATTCGGAGCCCCGCTAAGAGATCGGGGGACGCGCAGTCAGACCGAGCTTGCAGAGGCGGAAGCGGAAGGTGCTCTCGTGGAGGCCGAGGATGCGCGCCGTACGGCTCTGGTTCCCGTCGGCGAGGGCCAGCGTCTTCACGAAGGTCTCCCGCTCGATGTCGCGCAACGTGGCGCCGCCAGGTGGAATCGCGATCGCCGGTCCGTTGCCGGCGCCGTCCCCGCAGCCCCCACGTGATGGGGAGGTCGGCTGCTACGATGAGGCCACCCCGTAAGAGAGTCGCCGCCCGAAGACCGGTCAATCCCCTGCATGCACCGACGACGCGGTCGTGCCGCCGCTGGCGCTGGGTTCCGCCATTGACGTCGCCCGACCGGATGGGTTGAGTGGCGCCGCGCATGGAAGCACTCGCGATCCCGATCGTCGGCGCGCTCGGCGTGGGACACATCGTCGCACGCTACGCCGACGCGCCCCGGGTCGCCGGTGTGCTGAAACCGCTCCCCATCGCGGTGCTCGCCGTGATGGTGTGGCAGGGGCCGCCGCTCGACGCGCGCTACTCCACGTTGGTGGTGGCGGGGCTCGTCTGTTCCATGGTGGGCGATGTCTGTCTCCTCTTCCCGGGCCGCTTCGTGGTCGGCCTGGCGAGCTTCCTCGTGGCGCACCTCTTT
>VBLA01000093.1:0-20617 GCA_005879245.1 Deltaproteobacteria bacterium | reverse complement strand
TTTACATCGCGGCGTTCGCGGCGGGGGGGCACCGGGGAACGCGAGGCGTGACCTTTCTCGCTCCCTTCCTCGCGCTCGCCGCTGTTCTCATCGGCGCGCTCTGGCGACGGGTGAAGGAGCTGCGGTTGCCGGTCGTCGCCTACGTGACCGTCATCACCGCGATGGGCTGGCAGGCAGCCGCGCGCGCCGTCGCGCCCCTCACGCCCGAGCCGAGCGGCACGCACGCGCTGGCGGGGGCGCTCCTCTTCATGACGTCCGATGCCCTGCTCGCCTTCGACCGCTTCATCCGGCCCTTCCGGGTCGCAGACGCCGCCGTCATGGCGACCTACTACACCGCGCAAGCGTTGATCGCCCTCTCGACGATGGGCTAGGGCACGATGACATCTTCCTTAGACGTTGCCGTAGCGTCGGGTTGGAGGAGCTTGCTGCCAAACCAGACCGTTTCGAGCCCGGAGATCATTCCAGGTGATGTGCGGTGCCATTAACGCCTTAATGTCGTACCGGTCGGAGGGCGCGCGACCACTCACCAGCGATCCGGCTCGAACATCCGGTCCTGGCGCGTGGCTCGCCGGCGGAGGATCTCCCGCTGCTCCGGGTGGGTGAGGACGTAGAGGTCTTTCCGCTCGATGGCACGGACGACCCGACGCGCGACCTCGTCGGGTGCAATGACCCCCCCAACCATCGCTTCGGCGGCCGGCACGACGTCGGGCCCCGGGTTGCGGAGCGACGGCGGCCGGTTGCGGACCGAATTCTCGTTGATGCCCGTCTGCACGATCATCGGGCAGAGGACGCTCACCCCGATGCCACGGTCCGCGAGCTCTCGGTGAAGCGCCTCGCTGAGACCCACGACGGCGAATTTGGACGCGCAGTAGACGCCGAGCCACCGCATGCCGACCAGGCCGGCCATCGACGCCGTGTTGACGATGTGTCCACCCGCGTCCTGTGCCAGAAGAAGCGGGAGGAACGCCTCCACGCCATGTACCACGCCCCAGAAGTTGACGGACATGGTGTACTGCCAGTCGGCATGGGTGGCGTCGGCGACCTCGCCGAAGGTCGCAACGCCTGCGTTGTTGCAGATGATGTGCACGCCGCCGAAACGCTCGGCGGCCGCAGCGGCGAGCCCCCTCACGCTCTCGAGGCGGGTCACGTCGGTCGGGATGGTCAGGACCTCGGTCCGGCGGAGGGGGAGGGTGGCGGCGACGCGTTCCATCGCCTCCGCGTCGACGTCGGCCAGGACGATGCGCGCGCCCCGCGCGGCGAACGCCGCCGCCATCGCCGCGCCGATCCCGCCGCCGCCGCCGGTGATCACCGCCACGCGTCCGCGGAACTCGTCCATGGAGGCTCCCTTCAGTCCGCGATGCGCGTGATCGCCTTCAGGGTGAATTCCGCCGGGTCGAAGGCCTGCTCGATGAACTGGTCACGTGGGCGGCCGCCGATCGCGGCACGGTTCGTTTTGTCGTTGACACCGACGACGACGCTCGGCAGCACCGCGGAGAGCGTCCGGTCGGCGGTCTCGGCGAAGGTGTAGCCGCACATCGCGTTGTAGAAGTACTCACCGGCGCGGTTGGTCACGACCTTCCAGTAGATGCGGTACATCTCGCGGTCGAAGTACATGATGACCTTGCCGAAGTTGTAGTAGGGGTCGGTGGAGACGCCCTCGACGATCCAGGCCGGGCGGGGCACGAACACCAGGCCGGCGGTGATGAGCCAGGGCACGCCGGGGCCGGACTTGTCCTCGAAGCGCGCGGGAAGGGCGGGGGTGTCGATCGCCCAGCGCGTCGGCGAGACCTGACGCTGCGGGAGCGCGTAGGGCTGGGCGATCACGGGCGCGAGGATCTGGGTCTCGCCCACGAGCCTCCACCGGTAGGTCTCGACCTTGCCAGCGTAACAATTGATGTCATCGGCGAAGATGTCCATGCCGCCGACGGGCTCGGAGCGCGACGCCGCGCTGATGTGCCGCGCGCGACGCGTCTGCGGCACGAAGGCCCACATGTCGTCCGGCTTGTCCCAGTCGAGGTGGCGGATGGTGAGGGTCGACACCCCCTCGACGTCGGGCGGCTCGAGCGCCAGCGAGGTCGCCTTGGCGACCACACGCTCCGGGTTGTCGACGGGGCCGCCGTGACGGCCGACGTAGGCAGTCGCCTGAATGCGTGTCCGTATTGTCCGGTAGGCGCCCTTCTGGTCGAGGCCCGTCAGGTAGAAGCTCGCGCCGCTCCCGCCACCCATCAGGCTCGCCGCGGTGAAGTTCCAGGCGATCTGACAGCCCGCCTGGGGGTCGTCGCGCCTGATCGTCGGGAAGGGGTAGCCGAAGTAGAAGTCCGGCACCTTGCCGGTGGCTTTCTCACGGAGCCCGCAGGTCGCAGGGTCGAGATCGTACTTGCCTTCGTTGGCAGCGCTCGCTGCCCAGAACGGCTCGCTGTAGTTGTCGTGGACGCGCGCCGGATCGGCCGGAACGACGGGGAAACGGTACTCGCCGGCCTGGACGCGCTTCAGCACCGGCTCGGGGAGGAGGTTCTTCCCCCGCTCCCAGCTGGTGGCATCGAGGATCCAGGTATCCTCCCCCCCTGCGGTCGCCGGGCCGAGCAGCACGAGTGCCAGGAGGGCGACCCGACGGACGAGCGCTCCCATCATCATTCCCTGCGAGATATGCAAGACGAGGACGCGAGGCAAACGGCCCGCGGCTAGACAGGGCGTAGGGTGGGTGGTAGGCCGGGCCGGGTGAGCGCCTCGTCAAGCTCGCTCGAGCCCCGAGCCCGTCGCCCGATCGTTCCCTTCCTGCGCCTTCCGGAGCGCGGGGAGCCCCACCTGGTGGGGCAGCGCTGCAAGGGCTGCGGCGCCGTGTACCTGAGCAGCCGCCGGGCGTGCTCCCGTTGCTTCGCGCAGGGACCGTTCGAGGAGATCCCCCTCTCACGGCGGGGTGCGCTCTGGGTCTACTCGATCGTGCACCAGTCCTCGCCCGGCGTGCCGGTGCCGTACGTGGTCGGCGTGGTCGACCTTCCCGAGGGCGTCGCCGTGCGTTGCAACATCATCGACGTCGCGCCCGATCCCGCGCGGCTCCGCTTCGGCATGCCGGTCGAGATGACTACCGGCGTCAGCCAGCAGGATCGCGAGGGCAACGACGTGGTCGCGTTCTACTTCCGTCCGGTCGAGCGCTAGAGGGAGACGCCGTCATGCGAGAGGTCTTCGTCGCCGGAGTCGGCATGATCAGGTTCGGACGCTATCCCGACCGCGACGTGCCGGATCTGGGGGCGGAAGCGGCGCTCCTCGCCCTCGCCGACGCTGGACTCACCATGCGCGACGTCGAGCTGCTGGCCGCGGGGTGCCTCTTCCAGGCGAACGCGATGGTCGGTCAGCGCGTCCTGCAGGAGATCGGCCAGACGGGCATCCCGGTGGTGAACGTCGCGAATGCCTGCGCCACCGGCTCGACCGCCTTCCGCGAGGCGTGGATGGCCGTCGCGTCGGGGGAGTACGACGTCGCGCTGGCCGTCGGGGTCGAGCAGATGGGGAAGATGGGGCTCCTCACGGGTGGCGGAGGCGGTTCCGGCATCCGCACCGAGGGCGTCATCGGCAGCGGCCTCATGCCGGCGGTCTTCGGACAGGCGGGCATGGAGCACATGCGGAAGTACGGCACGACCCAGGAGCAGTTCGCCAAGATCGCGGTGAAGAACCACCGGCACTCGACGAAGAACCCGCTCTCCCAGTACCAGGTGGAGGTCAGCCTCGGCGACGTTCTCAAGTCCCGCATGGTGGCGTATCCCAACACGCTCTACATGTGCTGCCCGACGGGGGACGGGTCGGCGGCCGTGGTGGTGGTGTCGCCGGAGAAGGCCCGCCAGCTCGGCGCGAAGGTCAAGGTGCTCGCATCGGTCCTCACCTCGGACCCGTGGACCGAGCGTGACCTCACGTTGCCTGACGTCAGCACCTTGACGCGCAACGCCGCCAAGCAGGCGTACGCGAAGGCCGGGGTGGGCCCCGAGGACGTCGACCTGGTCGAGCTGCACGACTGCTTCGCCACCGCGGAGCTTCTCCACTACGAGAACCTGGGCCTCTGCGGCGAGGGCGAAGCGGGCCGGCTGATCGATGAGGACGAGACGGCACACGGCGGCCGCATCCCGGTGAACGTCTCGGGCGGCCTCCTCTCCAAGGGCCATCCGCTCGGTGCCACCGGCGTCGCCAACATCTTCGAGGTGACCCAGCACCTCCGCGGCCGGGCAGGTGACCGACAGGTCGAAGGCGCGAAGGTCGGCCTCGCCCACGTGATCGGCCTCGGATCGGCCTGTACGATCAACGTCCTCGGCACTTAGCAGGATGCCGATAACGGAATCCGTAGCGTTCGAGGACGCGGATCCGTTTTTCAAAATCCTGCTAGTGCTTCGAGGTCGATGCCCGTCGTGCGCGGGCGAGGGAGGGCAGGGGCCGACTCTTGGTCCTCACGCACTCCCACCGGGCTGCGCAGTCGCCCCCCCGCTCCCGCCGGCTCTAGTTGAGGCGCAACACCCGCCGGCGTGGATCGACCCCGTAGCTGAAGTGGTTGAGGAAGCTGAGACCGATGATGCCGTCGAGTGGAGGAGCGACCGCGGGATGGACGATGGCGCGGACCTGCCGGGCACGGTTCCCGCCCACGTCGACGGTCGCGAGCTCGATGACGGGGGCCCGGACCACGCCGTTGGCCGTGCGGATCTCGACGTTCTCGCCGCTGGCCTTCACGCCGAGGCGTCGCGCGGCGGTCGGGGCGAGCACGCAGTAGCTGGCGCCCGTGTCGAGGAGGAAAAGGCCGTTCATGCTGCCGTTCACGGTGGCATGCACGAGCCAGGTGTTGCCGTTGCCGTCGAGCGGGACTTCGCGTTGCAGCCCTCCCGCCCAGTCGGCTGCGAGGGGCATCGCGACCAGCAGCGCGACCAGGGCGAGAAGGACGATCCGGCCCCTCATCCGACGACCGGTGGCTGCGAGGACACCGCGTGCTCCCCCAGGCAGAGACGGACCTTGCGCACCAGGTCGAGGCCGCTGAAGGGCTTGGTGATGTAGTAGTTGGCGCCCATCGCCAGCCCCTTCTCGATGTCGGCCGGGGTCGACTTGGCGGTCAAGAAGATTACCGGGAGCGTCGCCGTGGTGGACCTCGATCGGATGTGGCGGAGCACCTCGTAACCGTCGACGTCGGGCATCATGATGTCGAGGATGACCACGTCGAGTAACTCGCCGTCGACGACCTCGAGCGCTTCCCGGCCGCTGGTGCACTTGATCGCCTGCATGCCCTCGATGCGCAGTCGCGTCTCGACCAGCTCGGCGATCAGCGGATGGTCTTCGACGATCAAAATGCGCGGCTTGCGATCGGAATCCGACATGATCGTCGCTCTCCTCTCTAGACGAGTAGCCAGCCGTGCGGAGCGAGGAGCACCGCCGCGACGACCCCGGCGCCGAGCGGCACGGCGTAGGGGATCGGTGCCAGCGGCTCCGCGCTCGCCACCCCGGGGGTGAGGGGCGCGGCGGACCCCGCCGCGCCGAGGAGCCACAGGAGCCGCGCCGAGGCGCGCACCGCGGCACCTGCCCGTCCCACCGTCGCCGCGGCACCGAGGGCGACGAGGAGCCCCATTGCCATCCCGAACAGGAGGGCGTTGAGCGCGAGACGGGGGCCGAGCCAGGCGCCTGCGACGGCGGCGAACTTGAGGTCCCCCGCGCCGACCGCGCCGGCGAGATACGGTCCGAGCAGCGCGGCTCCAGCGAGGCCGAGTCCGGCGAGCGCAGCCGGAAGGCCGATCCCTTCGTCGAGGGTGGCGCTCGGCAGTGCGACGAGCAGCCACGTCCCCGAGAGCCAATTCGGGATGCGCCTCTCGCGCACATCCCACAGCACGGCCAGCCCGACGTAGAGGAGGAGGGCTCCCGTGGCGCACAGGCCGGGCGCCATCACGCGATCCCGTAGCGGTCGAGCTTCCGGTAGAGCGTCCGGCGCGACAGACCGAGTCGCCGCGCGGCCTCGACGCGCTTCCCGCCGGAGGCCTGGAGTGCCCGGAGAATCTGCTCGCGCTCGGCGGCCTCCAGGCTCAGGTCGGGCATCAACGGCGCGTCGCCGACGGTGACCGGACGCGTCTCGAACAGATGAGGGGGCAGGTTCTCGGGCAGGATCGTGCTCCCCTTCGAGACGACCATCGCCCGCTCGATGACGTTGGCGAGCTCGCGCACGTTACCGGGCCAGGGGTAGCGGGCGAAGATATCGAGCACGGAGGGCGCCGGCCCGGTCACGTTCCGCCCGAGCTTCTCGCGGAAGATGCGGACGAAGTGGTGCGTGAGCGGCTCGATGTCGTCGATGCGGCTCCGCAGCGGCGAGAGGAAGATCGCGCCCACGTTCAGCCGGTAGTAGAGGTCATCCCGGAAGGTGCCGGCTTGTACCATCGCGGCGAGGTCGCGGTTGGTCGCCGCGACCACGCGCAGGTCGATGCGGATCGGATCGGGGGAGCCGATCCGCTTGATCTCGCGGTTCTCCAGCACCCGCAGCAGCTTGACCTGGACTCCGACGGGCAGCTCGCCGATCTCGTCGAGGAAAATCGTCCCGCCGTGCGCGGCCTCGAAGAGGCCCTTGCGATCGCGGTCGGCACCCGTGAAGGCGCCGCGCGTGTGACCGAAGAGCTCGCTCTCGAGGAGCGTCGGTGCGAGCGTCGTGCAGTTGCAGATGACCAGCTGCCGGTCGCGCAGCGGCGAGAGCTCGTGCAGCGCGCGCGCCACGAGCTCCTTGCCGGTCCCGCTCTCGCCGGTCACGAGCGCGGTGGTCGGGTAGCGAGCGAGCCGCTCGATGAAGGCAAACACGCTCAGCATCTGCTGTGAACGCGCCACCATGCCCTCGAAGGTGACGCACCCCTGCAGGCGCTGCTCCAGGATGCGCGTGCGGTGCTGGAGGTGGCGCTTCTCGAGGACTGTCTGCAGCACCCGTTCGAGGCGGCGGAAGTCGATCGGCTTCTCGACGTAGTCGGCCGCGCCGAGGCGGATCGCCTCCACCGCGTCCTTCACGCTCGAGTAGGCGCTCATGAGCACGAGCTGGATCTCGGGATCTCGCTCCTTCAGATGGCGCAGGAGATCGAGCCCGCTCATGTTCGGCATGCGCACGTCGGAGAGGATCAGATCGATGGGCTCCTCGGCGAGCATCTCGAGCGCCTGCGAAGCGCTCTCCGCCGACTTCACCCGGAACGCCTTCTCGGTGAGAAACAGCTCCAGGATCTTGCGGATGTCGGGGTCGTCTTCGACCACCATGACCTTCGGCCGATCGTGCCCGTCGGCTCCCGACGTCTCTGCTCCCAGCATCGCGTGTTGGTCCGTCATTGGGCGAGGAAGGCCACCGGCTCGGCGGCGGCTCAGTGTGTCACGTCTGACGCAAGGGGCGTGCCGTGTGCCGTTCGGGGCCGAGCGCGCTGTGCCGGGTTGGCACGGCTCGAAGAAAGCGCTGTCGGGCCGCGGCGTCGGCGGCTCGCGGATGTGATCGTCAGGCATGCCCGGCGCTCGCCGCGGCCGGGCGCGGAGCGTCAGATGATTGCCGCTCCGCTAGATTCTCGCCTCTATCGAAGCTGGGGACGGTCGGGGGAAGGAGAAGTCGATCGCGGACGGACGGCTAGCTGGCCGGTACGCCGTTCGGCTGCTTCGGGGTGTGGCTGAAGGCGTTTCGCACCTGCGTGCCGATCGCCAGCAGCGCGACGATCGCGCCGAGCGCGAGAGTACCGATCAGGATGGCGTATTCCGTCATACCTTGGCCGCTCTCATCGAGCAGGAGTGACTTCACGACGGTCATGGCGGTCCTCCTGGAAGCAAGCCCGGTACCGCGCGGGCGCCCGACCCGGGGCGCGACGCGTCGCCGCGGACCGCGATGTGTCAGGCGGGCCCCAAGTGTGCCAGCCGCTGCCAGGGCCCGTCGGCTCACTCGGCGGGCAGACCGGCGCGCCGCAGCACGTCGTCGGTCAGGCCGCGCTTGCGGGCCAGGTCCTGGATTGCTTTCCAGGCGAGCTTACTCGGCTCCGCGTGAGCGTTCTCCCAGCGATTCACCGTCGAGACCGTGACAGCGATCTCGTGGGCGAACTCCTCCTGCGTCATGCCGAGCTTCTGGCGAAGGCTGCGAATCAGATTGCCAGCATTGTCTTCCATCGTCGCGTCCTTTGCTTCGGCATCCCTGCCGTGCGTGAGTGGCGTGGGGAGGTCGGCAGCAAGTGACGTGCCACGGGCGTACGCAAAGAACGACGGAGGTTCCCCGCACTAGGCTGTGCCAGCTGCGGCGAAAAAGTGTGTCCGCGGTGAAGATTCGTCACCCGCTTCCGGGTCCCGCGCCGCATGTGCTACGGAGGCCAAGTGGCCCCTTCCACGTTGACGCGGGCGGTCGCGGCGCTCTGTCTCGCGCTGGTGGGCTCGGTCGCGGTCGCGGAAGAGCGGGCCACCCCGGAGGAGACCGTCCGCCGGTACCTCCAGTCGATGAAGGACGGGAAGTTCGACGTCACCTACGAGCTGGTCTCGAAGGCGATGAAGGGCGGGAAGGATCGGGAGGTCTGGATCAAGGAGCAGACGGCCCAGATGCAGTGGGCGGACGTCAAGATCTTCGAATTCCGGGTGTACCCCGGGAAGATCGAGGGTGAGCGGGCCTCTGTTCCGAACATCCTGTCCTCGCAGGACCGCTTCGTGAACCAGCTCGGGCTGACCGAGCACGAGCTCTACACCCTGGTGAAGGAGGACGGCGCCTGGAAAGTCGACCAGCAGCTGATCGTCGAGCCGGCGGACGTCCCGAAGTGGTTCCCGGACGGCAAGAAGGGTGAGGGGAAACCGAGCCCCGGCGTGCCCGCATCCCATTGACAGCGCGAGAGCAGGTCTGTTACGCCCGCCTCGACGGGCCCGTCAAATTCGCGGCCCCGGAGGAGGGGCGTCATGCGTTGCTGGTCCATCACGAGGAGCCTCCTGCTCCTGACGTTTGCGCTCGGCTGCCACCGAGAAGTCGAGATGCTGCCCTTGCTCGAGCGCACCATCTATACGACCGACCGCTTCTACGACATCCAGGCCCTGTCGACCGACCGCGCCGTCATGGTGGGATACGCCGGCAAGATCCTGGAGACCACGAACGGCGGTCAGACCAGGGAACGCCTCCCGAGCGGGGTCGATTCCGCCCTCTACACGATCCGCTTCACCGACGCGCAGCACGCGTGGATCACTGGCCAGGATGGCGTGATCCTGCACACCGGGGACGGCGGCAAGAGCTGGCAGAAACAAGAGTCGCATGCCGTCTTCAAAGATCGTGATGGCAGCACGCAGGATCTCTACCTGTTCGGTCTCTACGCCATCGACAACGACCACGCGTGGGCCGTCGGCGACCGCTCGATCCTCACCTCCACGAGCGACGGGGGACGGACCTGGCGGGCGCGCACGGTGCCGATGGAGACCGATCTCTCGGGTGGGCAGAGTCTCGCCACCGCGGATCCGATCTTCTACGACGTCATGTTCACCGACCTCGAGCAGGGCTGGATCGTCGGCGAGTTCGGCAAGATCATGCACACGACCGATGGGGGCGAGACCTGGCACGAGCAGGAGCGGAGCCTGATGGAGGGGACGAGCACCATCGACGTCCTCGACCTGCCGACCCTGTACGGCGTGCACATGATGGGCCGGCAGCACGGTGCGGCCGCGGGCCTGGAGGGCCACATCGCGCGCACGCAGGACGGCCAGCACTGGTCGTTCGACAAGATCGAGGTCGAGTACCCGCTCGTCGACCCGCTCTTCCGCGTTGTCGAGCTTCCGGACGACTCCGGGTGGGCGGTCGGGGCGGCGGGTGAGGTCGTGCGGCGTGCGCCCGGGCAGCAGTTCTGGCAGCGCGCGCACCTCGGTCAGGACGTGCTTACCTGGCTCCGCGGCGTCAGCTTCTCCGACCCGCAACACGGCTGGATGGTGGGGGGATTCGGACTGATCTATCGCACCACGGATGGCGGCCAGACCTGGCTGCCGTCGCAAGGGTGAGAGAGGGGAACCCTCATGAGCAGCGGAACGACGGGCGGGCAGGACAAGCGCGCGCTCTACTGGCTCGGGGAGCGGCTGATCGACTACCGCCACCCGGTCATGATCGTCGTCCTCATCATCACCGGCTACTTCGCCTACCTGAGCTCCCAGCTGAAGCTCGAGACGAGCTTCGGGGATCTCCTCCCGCAGAGCCACCCCTTCGTCCAGATCCACAACAAGTACGCCCCCACCTTCGGCGGTGCGAACAACATCCAGCTGATGGTCGAGGTCCGGGACGGCGACATCTTCACCGTGCCGACGCTGGCGCGCATCTACCGGATCACCGAGGAGATGGACCGCGTCTACGGCGTGAACCACAACCAGATCGACTCGATCGGCCACCGGACGACGCGCTACCTGCGGGCGCAGTCGGGCGGGTTCCTCAAAGCCGAGCCGGTCATGCTCTCGGTCCCCAAAACGGCGGACGACGCCGCCCAGATCAAGCGGATCGTCCACAACACGGAGAGCATCTACGGCATCCTCGTCTCCCTCGACGATCGAGCCGCGCTCGTGCGCGCGAACTTCATCGAATCCCGTCTCGACCACCGTCGCACCTTCAGCGAGATCAACGAGAACGTGATCGCGCCCTTCCAGGAGGGCTGGATCGGTGCCATGATCAAGGGCCGCGACCCGCTCAAGCCCGATCAGAACGCGCCCGCAGTGGTGGACACCGTCTACCGGGGCACGGCCGCCGCCGATGCCGGCATCAAGGTGGGCGACACGATCGTCTCGGTCAACGGCAAACCCGTCGGTAACCGTGCCGAGCTCGCCGCGGCCATCAAACCGTTCAAGCCTGGTACCGAGCTCAGTCTCGGTGTGCAGCGCGGTGAAGCGGTCGAGACGGCGAAGCTCATGGTGCCCGAGCGCGACATGGACATCTTCGTCGCGGGCGAGCCCCGGCTCTACGGCTGGGTCTACAGCTACGCCAGCGACGTGTTCTGGATCCTCACCGTCACCTACTGCCTCGAGTGGCTCCTCCGCTGGATGTACTTCCACGACTGGCGCGGCGCCCTCCGGCCGACGCTCACCGGCCTGATCGCGGCCTTCTGGGGGCTCGGCTTCGTCCACATCATCGGCTTCGCGCTCGACCCGCTCATCCTCGTCATGCCGTTCCTCATCACGGCACGGGCCGTGAGCCACGCCATCCAGATGCACGATCGCTACTACGAGGAGTTCGAGCGGCACAAATGGAACCAGCGTGAGGCGATCGTCGCGTCGTTCGCGGAGCTCTTCGTGCCGACCTTCTCGGGCATCGCCACGGACGCGCTGGGAGTGCTCGTCATCATCCTCGTGCCGATCCGGATGCTCTTCAACCTGGCGCTGGTTGCCTCTTGGTGGATTCTCGCGATCACCGTCGCCGAGCTGCTGCTCAACCCCATCGTCTACTACTACCTCCGCGCGCCCGACCCGGAGGTCGTGCTGGCGCGCGATCGGGGCTGGTACAAGGCGCTCATCAACCGGGTCACTGATTGGAACCTCTCGGGCACCGGCAAGATCACGGTCCTCGTCTTCTGGGGTGTGCTCGCCATCATCGGCGCCTACCTGATGCGCGGCCTGATCGTGGGCGACCCGACCTCGGCCTCGCCGCTCGTCTGGTCGGATTCGCCCTACAACGTGTCGCACGCGCACATCCAGGACAAGTTCGGCGGCGTGGAGCCGCTCATCGTCGTCGCCGAGGGCCACGACCGCGACGCCATGAAAGACCCGCAGGTGCTCCGCACGATGGAGAAGTTCCAGCGCTTCCTCGAGCGCGACCGAGACGTGGGCTACAGCTTCTCGCTGACCGACATCCTGCGCGCCGTGAACATGGTCTTCCACGAGCTCGAGCCGAAGTGGGGCGTCATCCCGAACACGTCGCGGGACGTCGCCCAGACGTTCTTCATCTTCTTCTCCGGCTCACCGCCGACCGAGACGGCGAAGTACGTCGACCCGAGCTACACCACCGCCCACGTGACCTTCTTCGCCCGCAATCACAAGGGCGACAACATCGCCCGCATCATCAAACGCTGCCAGGAATTCATGGCGGCGAACCCGATGGACAAGGCGGAGTTCAAGCTGGCGGGCGGGTTGATCGGCGTGCTCGCCGCGGCGAACGACGAGCTCGTGCGGAACGATCTCCTGATGAACTTCCTCGGCTTCGGCACGATCTACATCATCGTCCTCTTCACCTACCGGTCCTGGGCGGCGGGCGTGTACCTGCTCGCGCCCCTCTTCATCTCCAACATCATCATCAACGCCGCGATGGCGGTCCTCGCGATCGGCGTCAACGTCAACACGCTGCCACTGGTCACGGTCGGGGTCGGCTTCGGCATCGACTACGGCCTCTACATCATGAGCCGGATCATCGAGGAGATCCGGGTGAACGGGGACCTCGAGCTGTCGATCCGCGAGGCCCTCGTCACCTCGGGCAAGGCCGTGAGCTTCACCGCCGTCTGCATGGTGATGAGCACCGCCCTCTGGACGTTCTCCAACATCCGCTTCAACGCGGTCATGGGGGGTCTGCTCGCGGTCTGGATGTTCGTGAGCTTCGTCGCGTCCGAGACCCTGCTGCCGGTCATGATCTCGTACTTCCGCCCCGCCTTCATCCTGCGGGAGGCGGCCCGCGCCCGAGCGCGGCAACCGGTGGCGGCGACCGCAGCCGCGGTGAGCTAGGGGGCGGCCCATGGGACTCTGGGAATCGGTGATCATCGTCACGGTCTTCAGCATCGGCGTCATCGTCATCGACGAGTTCATCCACGCGCGCCGCCGCAAGCGTCGCGAGCGTGAGGGCGCGGCGCGCGTCGGCCACTAGGACGCGGAGCAAGCAGCCTCGGGGAGCGGGGGACGGGGCGCCGCGGCGCTCCGTCCCCGGCATGAACCGACGAGCATGCCTGAGCCTCCGGGTGGCGACGCTCGCCCCTTCGGACCAGGATCGCGGAAGCATGAGCGGGGCGTCGCAGAGCTGGGCGACGGCATCCGAGCAATCACGCGGGAGCCGCACGCGTCAGCGTGCGACGACCGGGGTCCGGGGGGAGCGGAGGAGCGGAGCGCGGCGAAGCCGCGCGAGCACCGCACGGCCCCCCGGATGATCTCTGTCGAGCATCTCACGAAGTACTACGGGGCCACCCGGGCGGTGGACGACGTCTCCTTCGAAATCGCGCGGGGAGAGCGCGCGGCCCTGCTCGGACCGAACGGTTCGGGAAAGAGCACGCTCCTCCGCATGGTCACCGGCTACTTCTCCCCGACCGGCGGGCGCGTGGTGATCGGTGGCGTCGACATGGGCGCCGCGCCGCTCGCGGCGCGGCGACGGGTCGGATATCTCCCCGAGCAGGTGAGCCTCTATCCGGAGCTCACGGTGCGGCGGACGCTGGCCTTCGTCGCCGAGGTGAGGGGAGTTCGGAGAGGGACACGACGTGGGGCGGTCGACGAGGTGATCGTGGGCTGCGGGCTCGCGGAGGTCGCGGACCGCCGCGTCGGGACGCTGTCGAAGGGCTTGCGCGGTCTGCTGCGCGGGCTCACGGGACGGACGGTGCTCCTTTCGACGCACATCCTGGCCGAGGCAAGCGCGCTCTGCTCCCGCATCGTCATCCTCGACCGCGGCCGCTTGCTGGCCGAAGACACGCCGGAAGGCCTCGGGCGACGGCTGGAAGCCCTCGGGCGGCTGGTGGTGCGGGTCGAGGGCCCGGCCGGGGAGGTGACGTCCGCGCTCGCTGCTCTCCCCGGAGTGCTGCGCGTCGAGGCGATGCCCCCGGATGCCTTGCCGGGTGCCCGTTTCGTCCTCCTCGGCCCCGCACTCGGGCCGGTGCAGCGCCAGATCGGCCCAGCGGTCGTCGGGCGGGGCTGGACCCTGCTCGAGGTACGCGCCGAGACCCCCACGCTGGAAGACCTCTTCGTGCGCCTGGTGCGGCCCTCGGGTCACGACGGGGGACGCTAGCCGCGATGCGGAGCTTCGTCGCGCTCTTCCGGAAGGAGCTCCGCTCGTATTTCGGGTCACCCCTCGTCTACCTCGTGGCGGCGGCCTTCCTCGCCTATACCGGCTACTACTTTCAAACCGACCTCCTCTACTTCGTCACCTTCGGGTTCGGCGTGAACATCATGGAGAACTTCTGGCAGCTGCTCTTCATCGACATCCGGCTGGTGTTCATTCTCGCCATCCCGCTGCTCACCATGCGGCTCCTGGCGGAGGAGCGTCGCCTGGGCACCCTCGAGCTGCTGCTCACCTATCCCTTGCGTGACGGGGCGATCGTGGCCGCCAAGCTCGGGGCCTGCCTCGTGGTCATCGCGCTCCTCCTCGGCGGGACGCTCCTCTATCCGGTGTGGGTCTACCGCATCCAGCCGTTTGCCGTGACGCCGCTGATTGCCGGCTACGTGGGGCTCCTGCTCTTCGCGGGGACGTGTGCGTCCTACGGGCTCTTCATCTCCGCGCTGACCGACAGCCAGGTGCTCGCCGGCTTCCTCACCGCGCTCCCGCTGCTCCTCCTCTGGCTCCTTTCGTGGAACGAAGCGGCCACCGCGGGGGCGACGCTGCCGCTGATGCGGGCGCTCTCGCTCTTCAACCACTTCCAGCCGTTCTCGGTCGGCCTGATCGAGGCGCGCGACGTGTTCTACTTCCTGTTCACCGCGGGCTGCTTCGTGTGGGGGACGCTCCGGGTGCTCGAGACTCGGCAGTGGCGGGGGCGGCACTGAACGCCTGGACGCAGCGCCTGCGTCTGGTGCTCGCCATCCCGGCGCTGGTCGGGATCTTCTTCCTCGGGCAGGCCATCCTCGACGCGCGTGCGGTCCGGCTCGATCTGACCCCGGAACGGCGGTACACGCTCTCCGACCACGCGCGGAAGATCCTCGACGGCCTTCCCGCCGACGTGCGGGTGATCGCCTTCCTGCGGGCGCAGGACCCGCGCAACCTCCTCATCCGGGACCTGCTTCGCCAGGTGGCGCTGCGGAGCCCCCGCGTGCACGTCGACATCCTCGATGTGAACCGCAGCCCCGCCCTGGCACGCCAGTACGGCGTCGACTCGTACGGCGCGCTCGTCGTCGAGAGCGATGGACGACGCCGGATGTTCTCGAACCCACGAGAGGAGGTGCTGCTCGCCGCGCTTCTCCAGGTGACGCGGCAGGAGCGGAAGGTCGTCGGCTGGGTGGTGGGGCACGGCGAGGGCGATCTCGTCGACACCGACCGGCACCGGGGCTTCTCGACGGCGCGGGCGCTCCTCGAGCAGGAGTACTACGAGGTCCGGCCGGTGACGCTGATCGGCGACGAGGCGACCTGCCCGCCGACGTGGTCGTCGACCCCGCCGCCCGGCTCTACGGGGGCGAGTTCCTCACCATGCAGATCCCGATCGCACGGAGCGAGCACCCCATCCTCACCCCGCTCGACGCTTCGCCTCTCTTCTCCCGCGCCCGCTCGGTCGCGATGCTGCCCGTCGAGCACGACGTGGCAGTCGGCGTGCCGTTCCTGCGTGCGGGCGAGGAGAGCTGGGCGACCACGGACACGGGCGTGCTGCGCACCGGAGCCGCGCACTTCGTGAGCGGACGCGACCGCCGCGGGCCGACGGTCGGTCTGGAGGTCGCGTTTCGCACGCTCACGCCGCCGGGCGCCGAGCCCCAGCAGGGCCGGTTGATCGTCTACGGGAACGCCGGGTTCGCCAACAACTTCTTCATCGAGTTCCTCGGCAACACCGACCTCTTCGTCAACACGGTCAACTGGCTGGCGCGCGAGCCGCAGGCAATCGCACACCGGCCGCACCGTCAGGAGCTCGGCCTGCAGCAGTTCTACGTCTCGGCCGAGGAGGGCGACGCGACCTTCTGGGCGGCGGCCGTCGTCGAGCCCGCGATCTTCGCCGTCATCGGGCTCGTGCTGAGCGTGCGCCGGCGCTGGAGGTAGCGTGGGCTGGCGGCAGGTGCTCGTGCTCTATCTCGTCCTCGGCGGTCTCGCGGCCGAGTACGTGCTGATCGAGCGACCTCGCCCACCCGCGCCCCACGGCCTGCCCGCCCGGCAGCGCTTCCTCCCCCTGCAAGCCGACGAGCTGCGCCAGCTGCGCCTCGACCAGGGCGGTCGCACCGTCGTCTCGCGTCGGTCGGGGGACCACTGGCTCGTGATCGACCCGCCCGACGCGTCGATCCCTCCGGACCTGATCGCCGCCTTCGCGCGCGCCCTGGCCGGAGCGGAGCAGATCGAGCGGGTGATGGAGAACGACGCCGATCCACGCACCTACGGCCTGGACGAGCGCGCGGCCCGCGTCGAGGTGCTCGGCGCCAGCGGCGATCCCTTCGTCGTGACGCTGGGCGGGACGAACCCCACCGGGACCGCCGTGTACGCGCGGCTCGCGGGGGCTTCCGGAGTCGTGCTCATCGGGCGGGACGTCCGCTACTACGAGGAGCTCATCTTCCAGGCGCTCGCCGCCGGCCCGGCCCCGGCCGTCGATGGGCACGCACCCATCGGCGGGTGACCCGCGGGGGGGAGCCAGGGTTGACGCCCGCAGGCGAACGAGTGTAGCTGCCGTCGGGAGCAACGGTTCCCCAACGAGGAGAGGAGACCCCACCATGGCGAAGAAGCTGGGCTGGCGGGCGGCCGGTGTCGGCATGCTCGCGCTCGCGTGGGCGCTCGTCGGCGGCCTCGCCCGCGCCGACGTTGTTCCCGGCGACAAGATCACCGACCAGAACCTCGACAAAGCGAAGGACCTGCTCTCCCCCGGGATGGAATGGTGCGTCAAACACGGCTGGCCGATCACCATCGTCGAGAGCAAGCGGGTCGACACGCCGAAGGCCTACAAGGAGGCGACGGAGAAGTACGCTGGCCAGGTGAAGCTGGCGGCCGACGGGCTGTCGCTCCAGAACTACGTCGCCGGGCTCCCCTTCCCGAATCCGGATCCGAAGGACCCGCAGTTCGCCCACAAGGTGATGTGGAACTACGACTACCACTTCCTCACCACGGATGACGTCGATCTGCGCAACTTCGACGCCGACACCGGTGCCATCGCCGACCATGGTCCCTTGACCGTCGAGCGCCACTTCCTGCTCGACCACTTCCGCCGCCTGTTCTGGAACGGCCGCCTGTACGTCGACCCGAAGCCCGAGAAGCCGAACCCCAACGGCTATCGCGCGCAGCAGGGCCTCTACCCCATCCTCGAGCCCTTCGACCTGAAGGGGGTGGGCGCGCTCGGCAACCGCTACGTCGACGCGGCCAAGCAGGACGACTCCTGGCTCTACCTGCCGTCACTCCGCCGGGTGCGCCGGCTCTCCACCGCGCAGCGCTCGGACGCGCTCTTCGGGCAGGACACCGACGTCGACAGCTACTACGGCTACAGCGGCCACATCGCCTGGATGGACTTCAAGTACCTCGGTGAGAAGGACATCATCGGGGTCGTCCACGGCCAGAGCTACCCGGTGAAGTGGAACGAGAAGGTCGACTGGGCCTTCGACGAGGGCTGGGAGAAGCGCCACGTGTACGTCATCGAGGGCATCTCGAAGCTCCCGCAGTACGCCTACTCCAAGCGGGTTCTCCTGATCGACAAGGAGACGTGGGTCATTCCGTACTCGGACATCTACGATCGCTCGGGCGAGCTCTGGAAGATCTGGATCAACGACATGGCGTTCAAGAAGAAGGCCTTCGAGGGCGCCAACGTGATCGAGTACGAGGACGAGATGGGCTTCGTCCCGGCGATCGTGATGGTCGACATGCAGCTCGAGCACGCGACCAAGGCGTCGCTCCCGAGCCAGCGCTTCCCCGGCGAGCAGGGGTGGTACTTCAACCAGGGGGAGAAGGCGGGCATCACCGACGACTGGTTCACGGTGGCAGCGCTGGTGAACGCCGGACATTAGGATTCCGGGGGGCCCGTCCAGTGCTCGCCCGCTTCGCGGGCTGCGCGCTTCCGATGCCCCCCGGACCCCCGTCGCCGCACGCTGACGCGTGCGGCTCCGCGTGATTGCTCGCGCCCTCCGGGCGCTCGGGACGTGCCGCCCGCGGCAAAGCCGCGGACGGCAGACGGAAGGAAGGAGGGCAGGGCGGGGCAGTGCCGCGGCGGGGTAGGAAACTAGGATACTCAACTCTGGCGCGGCGCGCGGCGACAGACTACGCGGCCGCGAAAGAGTCCGGCCGTGACTTGCTGCGAGACGACCCGCTGTCCATCCAGCGGGACCTCCACCGTAACAGCGATAGGGCAATCGACGCAGCGAAGGCCCGTCGGGAAGCTGAAGGTGCAGGTGCCGTCCGCAACCCCGTCGGTATCGCAGGCCACGCGGAGCCTGCGTACTCGCTCGAGCGTCGGGAATCTCCCGTCGATGCAGGTGATGCGCCGGCGCCGAGCATCGGCACCGCTCACGAGCGTGGTCACCAGGCCGAGCGCCAGCAGCCCGTGTCTCCGCATGCCTGAATGATACCTGAGTCTCGGGACCGTCCACCAGAATGCTCGCGTTCCTCGGCTGCGTCCGCCCCGTATCACTTGCAGGCGCGGCCGGCGCATCTTGTTGCCAGCGGCATCGCCCCTCGCCTTCCCGACGCTCGTACCCGGCAAGATCTGCTGCCCCGGCGACGGGAGGGGAGCCGCTCTGGTCCGGACCCGGTCGCCGCAAGCGGACGCGGCGGCAGACGGAGAGTGAGAGCAAAAGGCCGGTTCCGGCCGGCAACCGTGCGCTCGTCGCGGGCCGGGGGGTGCCGTCGACGAGGTGGGAGCCCGGCGAGCGCCCGTTTGGGAAGGACCACGCCGGGTGCGGCGCCGGGCTTAAGGCCCCGCCGAGGAGACGGCACCCCCCGGCCCGCGCACCGGCGTTGGTTGTCACGGCAAGCGCGATTTAGTACTCGAACCGGATCATGGCCGCCGCGCTCTCGCGCTTCCGCATGCTGGATCTGTCGCGGCAGCTGCCGGGGCCGTTCTGCTCGATGCTGCTGGCCGACCTCGGGATGGATGTGCTCGCGGTCTACGCGCCGACCGACCCGATGGGCATGGGCATCCCGCTGCTCGGGCGGAACAAGCGGAGCCTCACCCTCAACCTGAAGACACCCGAGGGCCGCGAGATCTTCACCCGCCTCGCTCGCGAGGCGGACGTCGTCCTCGAGGGCTCGCGGCCCGGCGCCGCCGCTCGCCTCGGCATCGACTATCCCAGGCTGAGTGAGGTGAATCCCCGCCTCGTCTACTGCTCGATCTCGGGCTACGGCCAGGATGGGCCGTATCGCGATCGGGTGGGCCACGACATCAACTACCTCGGCTTCGCGGGCGTCATCGGTCTCACCGGGACGGCGGGCGGGCCGCCAGCCATCCCGGGAGTGCAGATCGCCGACATCGGGGGCGGCGCCCTCATGGCCGCGGTCGGTATCCTCGCTGCCCTCTGGGCCCGCGAGGAGACCGGGCGCGGGCAGCTGGTCGACATCGCCATGATGGACGGATCGGTCGCCTGGCAGGTCGTGCACGTCTTCCGGTATCTCCTCGAGCGGGACGAACCGGCGCGCGGCGACACGCTGCTCACCGGCCGCTATCCCTGCTACGCGGTCTACGAGACCCGGGACGGCCGTCACGTCACCGTGGGGGCGCTCGAGCCGCACTTCTGGAGGACCCTCTGCGAACGCCTCGGGATGCCCGCCTTCGTCGATCAGCAATTCGCCGAGGGCGACGCGCGCGAGGAGATGTTCCGGGCAATCCGCGCCAAGTTCCGGGGGCGAGATGGTCGCGGATCCGCACGTGCGGCACCGGCGCATGATCGTCGAGCTGCCCGACGGGAAGCGAACGCTCGGAAACCCGATCAAGCTCTCGAACACGCCCCCCGCGATCCAGACTCCGGCGCCCGAGCTGGGGCAGCACACCGAGAGCGTGCTCTCGAGCCTCGGCTACTCGGCGGGTGACATCGCGGGGCTCCGTGCCCGCGGCGTGGTGTGAGTCGTGCCGGGCATCGGGGCCGCCGCCGCGTACATCCCGCGCTATCGCCTTCCGCGGGAGCTGATCGCCAAGGAGTGGGGTGGCGCCTCGGCGGGAGGCGAGAAGGCGGTCGCCAACCACGACGAGGACAGCCTCACGCTCGCGCTGGGGGCCGCCCTCGGGCTCGCCGGCGAGGGCCCCCCCGTCGATGCGGTCTTCTTCGCGACCACCTCGTCGCCGTACCGGGAGAAGCAGGGCGCGGCGACGATCGCCGCCGTGCTCGACCTCCCTGCCGCGACGCGCACGCTCGACTTCGGGGATACGCTCCGCGCCGGGACCTCCGCGATGCTGGCCGGCCTGGACGCGCTCGCGGGGGGCAGCGCGCGCCGGGTGCTGGTCGCCGCCGGCGAGTGTCGGCTGGGGGAACCGGACTCGATGAGCGAGCAGAACTACGGCGACGCGGGTGCAGCCGTCGTCCTCGACGGAGGAGGGGCAGGGGGGGAGGTCGTCGCCACGCACACGATCGCGGACGAGTTCCTCGGGGCCTGGCGCACCACCGAGCAGGCCTTCCCACACGCCTTCCCGGGGGTGTTCGAGGCGAAATTCGGCTACGGACGCGTCCTCGCCGAGGTGGTGCGCGGCGTGCTCGGCAAGGCCAAGGTCGTGCCGCAGCAGCTCGCCACGGTCATCTTCCCGGCGCCCAGCCCACGCGCGCCCCAGGGGATCGCCAGGGCGCTCGGCCTCGATCCGAAGACCCAGCTCCAGGAGAGCTTCTGGATGACGGT
>VBLA01000387.1 GCA_005879245.1 Deltaproteobacteria bacterium | reverse complement strand
TGCGTCGGCCGAATGGGGCTCGCGGGCGAGGAGCTCCTCGCCCCGCTCGATGATCGCCTGGTTCGACGCCGGATCGTGGCGCCACGCCTGCCAGGCGCGTGTCAGGAGGCCGACGACGTTGAACATGCCGAAGGTCTGGGCCGCCCGGATGCCGTCCGCGCCCAGCTGCGAGGCCGTGTAGATGGCGGTCCGCCCGTCCATGCGTCCGCCGAGGAGAACGTAGCGGGTGACGTCGCGGCCGTGGCGACGCTCGGCCTGGCGCATCGCCTCGAGCGCATCGTAGTCGGTGCTGGCGAGGATGGCGGCGGCGTGGCGTCCCACGGAGGAGTCGCTGTCGGCGACCTCCGCGAGCGCCGCCCGCCCCGCGTCGCGATGGCCGGCCAGGTGCCGCGCCACCGCGATCACGTAGCGAGACGAGGCGTCGAACGGACTCTCCGGATGGTGGCTCTGGAAGCGACTCGCCGTCTCGATCATCGCCCCCGGTTCGCCGAGCAAGGTTGCCACCGCGACCTCGTGGTAGTCGCTCGCCTCGGCTCCGGGCCGTGGCTCCGGCGGCCGATCGACGGGCCATCGGCCGGCTTCCTCCCGGGCGCGATGCGCGGCCACGTCGTCCGTCAGGCGGTCTAGCGGTCGCTCGACCTTCTCGGCGCAGGCGTCGAGCCGCTCGGCGGCGTGGAGGTAGAAGGCGGCATGATCGAGGTCGTGCGTCTCGAGCGCCTTCGTGCCGAGCGCGACGGTGTCCGCGCAGAGCGCGGCCGCCCGCTTCGCACCCAGCCGCCGGATGGCATGTGCGATCTCGGGCGCGTCACGCGTGTGGGGCTCGCGCTCGAGGAGGGTCCCGTAGCGCGCGAGGGCCTCGCGCTCCGGGGTGGAGAGGCGGTTGTACTGCCAGAGGTTGACGGCCGTCGTGACCACGCTGTCGATCGCGCTACCGGCGAGGAGGAAGGGGTTCAGCGCCGCCAGGACGGCCGCCCCCGAGAAGATGCCGAGCGGCCGCACGGCATCGTTCACGACCGCCGCCCGGCGGTTGTGGCGGTCGTCGGCCAGGAGCCGGTCCGCGGCCTCCGCATCGTCGGTCTCGAGGTCGTGCTCCGCCAGCCGCCGGATGATCGGATCGGGATGCGTGCCGAGCAGCGCACTGAGCGCGGTCCGCCGAGTGTCCCGCGTCGGGGCGAGCGCGGCGGCGAGATAGCGGGCATCGTCGAGGAGGCCGGTCGGAGGGAGCCCGGCGGCGCGACGGTCGTGATCGCGCGCGGCGAGGGCGGCGACGTCGGCGGCGAGCGCCTGCGGATCCTCCGCGAGCGCGTGGGTGATGACGGCCCGTACCTCCTCGCCGACGGCGGTCTCGGCCTCCGCCGCCTCGCCGAGGAAGTCGGTGGCGGGGGCCGCCGGGGCGACGGCCAGGAGGAGACCCAGGACGGATGCGACGACGAGGACGCTCCGCATCACCGGTACCGGGCGAGCACGGCGGTCTTGTAGGCGTCGAGCGCGGCGAAGCGGCCGAGCGCCTCGGGCTTCTCGCGGGCGCCATCCCAGGTGGCCACCTTGCGGTACGTCTCGAGCGCCCGGTCGGCGCGGTGCACGAATTCCTCTTCGTCGAAGCCGAGTGGTAGCTCGTGCTCGGTGACGTAGTCGCGCGCCAGGTCGGCGTAGAAGTCGCCGAGGCGGAGGACGTGCGCGGGGAGGTTCTTCGAGTCGGCGTGCTTCTCGACCAGGAAGCGAAGCGCGCGCTCCGCACCCGTGGTGCCGTCCTCGAGGGCCCTCCGGTTCGCCACCACAAGCTCGGCCGCGCGGCGCTCGAGCCGCTCCTCCTCGACGAGCGCAAGCGGCTCGGAAGGGGTGCCCGAGTAGCGGACAATGACCTTGGCCCATACGTCGAGCTTCCTGCGGAGCGCGGCGAGCGTACCGTCGAGGTCCGTGCCCTCCTCGGGGAGGGCGGCCGCATCGGCGAAGACGTCGCTCCGCTCCGCGCCGTCGCGCGCCCGCTCGGCGAGCGGCGAGGCGACCTCGGCCGCCTCGCGGTAGGCTCTGCCCGCGGCGTTGTACGCGCCGAGGCGCTCGAGTGCCTCACCGCGCGCGAAGGCCGTGACGTCACGGAGCCGGCCCGGATAGCGCGTCTCCCAGCTCTGCAGCCGCTCGAGCGACAGCTGGTAGAGATCGTGACCGGTCGGGTCCTTCGGGGCAGCGAAGCGGTAGGTGTCGTCGTGGAGGTGCCAGGTGAGGTCGGCGACGACCTCGAGCAGGTCCTCGTAGGGGGCGAAGGCACCGGTCGCATCACCGGCCCGGGCCGGCGACGCGAGGAGAAAGCCCAGTAGGGCTGCCAACGCGATTCGTCGAGTGCGCATGCGGGGCTCCATAGCACGCGCCGCGGCGAACGGCGACACGGCGCCCGCCATGCGCGTCGCCGCGGGCGGGTGTGAATCCTCTTCTGCTACGCGCTCTGCTTCAGGGTGTACCTGTGCGCTTTGCATGTTTGCTATATATCCATTGACACGATGCGCCAATCAACGTACACACGCCTCCGCATGCGCCTCACCTGCGCACCGAGGGTGTGAGCTGCCGTGACGAACGGAGAACGGACGTGAGGTCAGGTTGGACGTTG
>VBLA01000386.1 GCA_005879245.1 Deltaproteobacteria bacterium | reverse complement strand
CGCGCGGGTCGTGACGGGGCTTCCCGTGCGGGACTGCACGAGCGGCTTCCAGTGCTTCCGGCGCGAGGTGCTGGAGACGATCGGTGTCGAGCACCTGCGCTTCAACGGCTATGCCTTCCTGGTCGAGGTCAAGTACCGGGCGCACCGGCGCGGCTTCCCGCTGCGCGAGGTGCCGATCATCTTCGTCGAGCGCCGCTCCGGGCTCTCGAAGAACGGCCTCGGCAGCATCGTGGGGGGCATGTGGGCGGTGTGGGCGCTGCGGGTCGGGCGTCCGTGAGCCGGAAGGCTGCCGGCGTGGCTGCCGCGCTCGTCCTCTACGCCACACTCGCCGTCCTCTTCACCTGGCCTCTCCTCCTCCATCCCGCGAGCCATCTCCTCGACGACGGTAACCTCGACGCCTTCCAGTTCGTCTGGAACCTCTGGTGGGTGCGGGAGGCGCTGCTTCACCGGCATGCGACCCCGTTCCACACGACGACCCTCTTCTACCCCGACGGGGTAGGCCTCTTCTGGCACACGCTCAGCGCCACGACGGGACTCCTCTCGCTGCCCTTCGCGCTCGCCCCGGGAGGCATGCGCGCGGCGGTGCTGGCCGAGAACGCCACCTCACTCGCCGCCCTCCCGGCGACGTGCATCCTCGCGACCCTCTTCGTCCGCGAGCTGACCGGGCGCCCCGGGGTCGGGGTCGTCGCCGCTGTCGCGCTCGTCGCGAGCCCCTTCTACGTGCGCCAGCTCCACATCGCGTACCTGAGCAACCTCTACTGGCCGCTCGCCGTCCTGCTCCTCTGGTGGCGCCTCCACGCGCGGCCGTCATGGCCGCGTGTGGCCGCCGTCCCCCTCGCGTTCGTTCTCCTCTTCTTCGCGTCGCAGGACTACGCCGTCATGACCTCTTCGGCGGAGCGCCACCCGAGCGTCCGCCCTTCGCCTGGGTGATGTGGAACTCTGCGTACCTGAGCGGGTTCGTCACGCCGCCCTGGCTCGCCGCCGGGTCGGTGCCCTACTTCGGGAGCTCACTCTATCTCGGGAGCGTGCCGCTCCTCCTTGCGCTCGTCGCCCAGGTGGTGGCGCCCCGCGCGGCGACGCGCTGGAATCTCGCGGCGCTTCTCTGCCTCGTCGTCGCCCTCGGCCCCACGCTCCAGCTCGGCCCGCCAACGGATCTCAACCGGACGGCCACCGCGCCGGGCTGGCCCCTGCCGTACCGGCTCGCCTACGAGATCGTGCCGGGGGTCGCCATGTTCCGCGTGCCCTGGCGCTGGGTCGGCGCGGCCCGCCTCTGCTGCGTGCTCGCCGGTGCGAGCGGCCTCAGCGCGCTCGCACGCGGGCGGCGCGCGATCGTCGCGTGGGGGGCGCTGCTCATCGTCGCCAGCGTCGCCGAGGCCCTCCCCCATCGGCTCCTCCTCGTACCGGCCGCACTCCCCGCGGGCTACGGCGTCGTGCGGGACGATCCCGGCGCGTACGCGATTCTCGACCTGCCCTCGGGCGTGCGAGCCGGCTCCTTCGGCCTCTTCTCGAGCCTCTACATGGCCTACCAGACCGGGCATGGCCGGCCGCTCGCGGAGGGCACGGTCGCCCGTCTGCCCATCGGTCGCCGTTACGTCTTCGAGCAGGACGACTATCGCCTGGCCACCCACCCCGAGCTCAAGTACGTCATCGTTCATCGCGGGATGTTTCCATCGGTCTATCCGCGAGAGCCCTCGGAGCGGCTCCTGGCGGAGGCGCGCGCGGCGGGTGATCTCGTGTTCGCCGACGCCGAGACCGAGGTCTACCGCCTGCGCACCTACTCGCCCTCGCGCGGTGAGACGAGTCGCGGTGCCGCCCAGCCGGCGAGGTCGGCGTCGGGGGCGGCACCGGGGGGGCCCGTCGTCCGGAGCACGAGCTCGAGAGACGACGAGCCGCTCGTTGCCCGCCGGTGGTCGGACCGAGATCCCGAAGCCCACCCGATGCGGGAGCAGGTCGCCCCATCGATCCGGGTTGACACCGTAGCCCACCTCGAAGCGCTCGCCCGCAACCACCGGAACGGGAAGGATAACCGCCACCGTCGCGTCCGCCAGCGTGCTGGTACGGAGCACGGGACGGAAGGGCCAGAGCGCCTCCTCGACGAGCGCTCGGCGCTCGGCGGGGGCCGCGACCTCACGCGCCGGACCAGCGCTCGACTCGACCGTGACGCGAGCCTGTGCCAGCGCCGGGCCGAGGAGCGAGCGGCCCGCCGGTGGTGACTCGCGACGGAGCAGGAGGAAGGTGAACCCGTCCGGATCACCGCCGAGCGTGCGGTCGATCTCGAAGTGATCCACCAGATACCGCATGAGCTCCGGCGCGTAGTCGGCGAAGCGCGGGAAGTGCGGCGCCTGCGTGGGGCTGTAGACGACCAGCGCATCGCGGTCTTCCTCGAGACGGCGGACGATCTCGGCGTCGCGGCTCGCCTCCTGCTCGACCGGCCACACGATGTAGAGGCGGCCGAGGCCAGGGCGCGCGGCGAGGAAGTTGAGGAGCGGATGGTACGGAAGAGCGGCGAGGGCTCCGCCGGGCGGCGGGATGGTGGCGAGGTCATCGATCGCCGCCTGCAGGGCGTGCGCCTGGGCGGGCGTCGCATAGATCACTCCGCGCCGCGAGACGACGGGCGTGGCGTACCGCCAGCGGAGCTCGAGCGCCAGGACGGCGGAGACCACCGCCGCGGCGCCGAGCAGAACGCCCGCGGCGCTCGACAGCACCGCGCGTAGCGCGCGCGGCCCGCCACCCAGACGCGCGAGGAGCGCGCTCCCGAGGAGGAGTGTCGGTGGATAGAGGACGAGGAGATGCACCCAGTCGTGGGGGCGGTTGAACGCCACGAGGCAGGCGAGCGCGAGGAGTGCGAGCAGGAGCTCGCGCCGCGTGCGGAGCGCGCGCTGTCGCACGGCGGGGAGGAGCGCGAGCCCCGCCACGACGAGCACGATCCAGGGCAGGTGGTACACGAGCTTCAGGACGGCATCGATCGCGGCCGTGTCGCGATAGAGCGCGCTCCCGGTGATCGCCGGGAGGTAGAGGTCGTAGAGGATGGGCGGGAAGTAGCTGAACAGGTGCTGACGGAGCGCCGGGTCCTGGCTCACGAACGGCCAGAGCGCGGGCCGGCCGAGGTAGGCGAAGTGTCGAGCGCCGTAGAGCGGGGCCAGGATCGCCTCGTGCACCAGCGCCGGACCGAACCCGGCGGCGACGATCGCCGCACTGACCGGGGCGAGGACCAGTGCCCCCCCTGCCGTGAAGGCGGCGAGAACACGCGTCGCGCGGGTACCCTCCGGTCGCCCGATGACGAGAGCGACGGCGAGGGCCGCCGTCGCCGCGAGCCCCAGGTCCTGCTTCGCCAGGATGCTCGCCGCGCTCATGGCGCCGCCGAGCGCCACCAGCACCAGGCCCCCGCTCGAGAGCGCCTCGCCCACGATCCAGGTCGCGGCGAGGGAGAGCGTCAGGGCGAGGGTCGAGTAGCTGAGGACCTGCCAGTGGGGATACGCCCAGACCCTGTAGACGAGGAAGAGCGTCACGACGGCCAGCGCGCCCCGACGCCCGCACGACCACCGCGCGATCAGATAGACGACGCCGGAAGCGAGCGCGAAGAGGAGGATGGCGAGCATGCGAGCCGTCTCGATCGAGGTGCCGGCCACCGCGAAGGCCGCAGCGGTCAGGTAGAAGACCCCGGGAAACGCGTAGTGGACGGCCTCCGTGTAGAGACGGTGCCCCTGGGCGACGTCGGCGGCGATCTGCAGGATCGCCCCCTCGTCGACGAGACTCACGGCGCAGAGGCGGAACGGGAGCTGCAGCACCAGAACGCCCGCCACGATCGCGAGCGCGATGAGACCGTCACGCCACCCCCGCACTAGCCGGCGTCTTTCACGAACAGGAACTCGATCTGCTGGCCAAGGGTCACGGTCTGGTGCGCGACGGCGTGGCAGCCCTCGGTCGCGGCCCAGGCGATGATCTCCTCCGCCGTATGGAAGCTGTTGTGGGGAGTGAGGAGCTGATCCGCGAACAGGCTCCAGCCGACCCCGACGGGGATGCGCGTGAACCGGCCACGCAGGAAGAGAAAGGCGAGCTCGACGAGGAAGAGGAAGACCGGAAACACGGTGACCGCAAGGATCGCCATGCCGCCCCGCAGGGTCGCGACCGCCCGGCACACCGGACCGCAGAGCCGGAACACCCAGCGGTACGGATGACGCCGGCTGTAGATGCGGACGAAGAGGCGGCCCTCCGCCCGCAGGACACGCACGAGCTCGGCGAGGGCGTCGCGCGGCTCGCTCGTCGTCATGATCACGCCGCGCGAGATCACGAGGTCCGCGGCGCCGGAGCGAACCGGCAGCGCGAGGTTGTCGCCCTGGACGAGGCGCGCGCGGCGCTCCGCCTCGTGCGCCCGCCGGAGCGATTCGTGGCTCAGGTCGACGCCGACCACGGCGCTGCCCGGGGCGTGATCGCGCACGAGTCGCGCACGGCCACCGCCGAACCACGCGTGGGCGCAGGTTGTCAAGGCGCGCGGACCGGCTAGCCAGGCACGGCGCCGTGCACGACCTGCATGAGGCGGCGCGGACGCCAAGCGCGAGCCGCCGAAGGGAGCCTCGCGGCGGAGTTCGGGCCCTAGCAGACGGCGTGCTCGCGGCCGCGTCCCCGTCCGCCGCGCTGGCAGGATGTCTTCTGTTTGCGAGGCGAGTGTACTAGCCTACGAGCGTTGGGCTGCGAGCTGATGTGGGGTGCGGAGGAGGCGGCACGTCCAGGGCCCGCCCTCCTGTGCAGGGTCAGATGAGGTCCGACCCGCGACCCCCGGCCCCCCTCCTGGCGGAAGGGCAATTCCGCGGCCTGCTCGAAGAAGAGCAGAGCAAGCTGATCCAGCTGATCGAGCACAGCTCCGACTTCATCGGGCTCGCGGACATGGAGGGGCGCGTGCTCTTCCTCAACCGCGCCGGACGCGAGATCGTCGGCCTCGATGCCGCCGAGGTCCGCACGACGCTCATGTGGGAATTCGTCATGCCCGAAGATCTCCCGGCCTTCCGGGAGCTCGCGGCCGCGACGCGACGGGTCGGTCACGTCGAGCAGGAGTTCCGCGCCCGGCACTTCAAGACCGGTCGCCCCATCCCCATCATGTTCAGCCTCTTCCTCGTGCGGCACGAGGAGACCGGCGAGCCGCTCGGCTACGCCTCGATCAGCCGCGACATCACCGAGCTCAAGCGGACCGAGGACGAGGTCGCGCGGCAGGCGAGACGCATCCGCTCGCTGTGCGAGCTGGCGGCCCGCTCGGCCGGCACGAGCGACGCGGACGTCGAAGCGGCGTTGCGGCTCGGCTGCGAGTGGTTCGGGATGGAGTTCGGTGTGGTCATGCGGGCCGAGGGCGCCCGCTACACGGTGTCGCACGCCTGGACGCCGGGCCCGCCGATCGCGGTGGGGGAGGAAGGCGAGCTGACCGGCACCTTCTCGGCCCTCGCGCTCGCCGGGGCGGGCCCGCTCTCCGTCCACCACGTCGGCACGTCTCCCCTCCGCGATCACCCGGCCCATGCGGTGCGCGGCATCGAGGCGTTCATCGGGGTCGCGATCGTCGAGGCCGAGCAACCGGCCGGGACGCTGACCTTCGCCTCGCGATCACCCCGCGAGGGGCCCTTCGGGCCGGGCGACCACGACATGGTCACGCTCCTCGCCCAGTGGGTCGGGTCGATTCTCGGGCGCCAGCGGGCGCAGCGTGCGCTGGTCGCCATGAAGGAAGCCGCCGAGGCCGCGAACCGCGCGAAGTCCGAGTTTCTCGCCAACGTGAGCCACGAGATCCGCACGCCGATGACGGCGATTCTCGGCTACGCCGACCTCCTCTCCGACCCCGGGCTGGCACCGCCCGAGCAGACCGACTACCTCGACACGATCCGCCGGAACGGCGAGCACCTGCTGACGGTCCTCAACGACATTCTCGATCTTTCGCAGATCGAAGCCGGGAAGCTGACGCTCGAGCCGGTGGCGTGCTCGCCGACGGACCTGGTCACGCAGGTCACCTCCCTCATGCGTCTCCGCGCGGTGCGGAAGGGACTCGCGTTCGGGGTCGAGTACGCCGGGCCGATCCCGGCGCGCATCCAGGTCGACCCGACCCGCCTCAGGCAGATTCTCCTGAATCTCCTCGGCAACGCGATCAAGTTCACCGAGGTGGGTGCGGTGCGGTTGCGGGTGGGACTGGTGGCGCAGGGGTGGCGCTTCGAGGTGAGCGACACGGGAGTGGGGATCGCATCGGAGGCACAGAGCCGGCTCTGTCAACCTTTCACCCAGCTCGACGCCTCACCCACGCGGCGCTTCGGGGGGACCGGACTCGGGCTCATGATCACGAAACGCCTCGTGGAGATGCTGGGCGGCACGATCGCGGTCGAGACCGCACCGGGACGCGGGAGCACGTTCCGTGTTACGATCGATCCCGGGCCGCTCGCGGGCGTCGCCCTCCTGACCGGACCGGCCGCGGACGCCGGGCCGCCGACGGCCGCGCCGGAGCCGCCGGCGGTGCGGCTCGAGGGCCGTCGGGTGCTGGTGGCGGAAGACGGTGCGGACAACCAGCGACTCATCTCGTTCTACCTCCGCAAGGCGGGCGCCGAGGTCGTCGTGGCAGAGAACGGCGAGGTGGCGTGTGCACGGGTGTGGGAAGCGGAGGCGGCGGGGCGGCCGTTTGCGGTCGTGCTGATGGACATGCAGATGCCGGTGCTCGATGGGTACGCGGCGACGACGGCGCTCAGAGCGCGGGGCTATGGGCGGCCGATCGTGGCGCTGACGGCGCACGCCATGGAAGGCAACCCCGAGAAGTGTCGAGACATCGGCTGCGATGACTTCCTCTCGAAGCCGATGCGCTGCGAGGCGCTGCTCGAGATGGTGGCGCGCCACGCGGGCAATGGGGGTCGGATGGACGACGGGGCAGAGGGACCGCTGGTGAGCGATCTGGCGACGGATCCGGACTTTCGCGAGCTGCTGGCGGAGTTCGTGGGAACGCTCGCCGAGCGCTTGGCCGCTCTCACCGCGAGCCTCGAGGCGGGAGACCTCGCCCGCACGGCGGTGCTGGCACACCAGCTCACGGGGGCGGCGGGAGGCTACGGTTTTTCCACGATCACCGCCGCGGCGCGACGGCTCGAGCGGCTGGCGCGGGAGACGAGCGACGCTGAGGCGATGCGGACGGGGCTACGAGAGTTGGCCACCCTCTGCCACCGGGCAACCCACGAACCGTTCGTCTGACGTCCTATCTGAAGCGGGTGCGCCGCTAGCTAGGTCGAGACCGCGGCCACGCCCATGCGCTGCCACGGGATCCGCGCGTCGTGCTTCGCGGAACGGTCGGCCCGCACCATCGCCGCCTCTCGCCCGGGCCAAATTCGGCACGCTCGTCTGACCACTCCACGGCCCGAGGTCGATCGCCGCGTCCCTCCAGCGTCGATCCTCGGGACGGTGGAACGGGTCGACGTCGGCGGCGAGCAGGTCTGTCTCCTCACCGCCCGCGCCTCGCACGGCGATGGCGAACCGGGCGCGTGCGGGAGGGAAATCGGGCCAATGATCCGGGTTCACACCGTAGCTCGCTCGAAGTTGCTGGCCCTGAGCGGGCTGGAAGCGGTAGGAGACCGAAACGGCCGCATCCGGCAGCGTCGTTACGCGCAGGACGGGGAGGAAGGGCCACAGGGCCGCGGCGGCGAGGTCAGGCCGGTCGGGTAGAGGGAAGTCGCCGGCGGGACCGTCGCGCGGCTCGACCCTGACGCGCGCCGTCGCGAGCGGCCCGCCGAGCAGGGACGATCCCGGCGGGAACTCCCTCCGGCGCAGGAGGAGGAAGGTAAACGCCCCTGGGCCACCGCCGAAGGCCTGATCGAGGGCGAAGTGATCCACGAGCTCACGGAAGAGGGCGGGCGCGTACTCGCCGAGGCGGGGAAAGTGCGGTGTCTGGGTCGGACTGTAGACCACCACGCCGTCTGGCTGCGAGAGGATGTCGCGGGCGATCTCCCCCTCGCGGTCCGGGTTCGGGTAGACGGGCCAAAGCCAGTAGTAGCGCGATAGCCCCGGCCGCGCGGCGAGGAAGTTCACGAGCGGATGATACGGCAGCGCGGCGAGCGGGGCCTGGGTCGGGCTTCGCCGCGCAAGCGCATCGAGCAGACCTTGCAGGGCCTCCGCCTGCGGCGCGGTGGCGTAGAGGGTGCCGCGGGCGCTCCGCACCGGCGTGGAGTGGTCTTGGACGAACCGGAATACGAGCACGGCGGACAGGCCCGTGGACCCGCCGAGCAGCACGAGGGCGGCGAGGCCCACGGCTCGCCACCTCCGCGCGGCACCGTCGATGAGGACCGCGCCCAGCAGCAGCGCCGGCGGGTAGAGAACCATGAGGTGGATCCAGTCCTGCGGCCGGTTGAAGGCGAGCACGAAGGACACGCCAACGAGGATGAGCATCAGGTCGCGATCCAGGGTCAGTGTTGAAGCCGGTCGCCTGAGGCGACCCCACAGCATCAGGCCGGCGGCGAGGACGACGACCCATGGGAGGTGGTAGAGGCATTTCACGGTTGCGTCGACGAGCGCGGTGCGTCGGAAGACCGCGCTCTGGCTGAGGGCCGGCCAGTCGAGTTCGAAGAGAAGGGGAGGGAGGTAGGCGAAGGGGTTGCCGCGGATCGCCGCGTCCTGCTCAAGGAACGGCCGGAGCGCGGGACGGCGTGGATAGTCGAAGTGACGCCAGATGTAGAGCGGAGTCACGACCGTCTGCTCGACGAAGTCACGCCACGACCCCATGACGGCCAGCGCGGCGAGGGCTGCAGCGACGACAACGCCGCCGCCGGCCACGAAGGCGGTGGCCCCGCGGCCGCCGGGCGTGCGGCGGAGGAGGAGCGCCACGCCGAGCGCGGCGGAGCCCACGAGGCCGCAGTCCTGCTTGCTCAGAAAGGCCGCACCGCCACAGGCGCCGGCAAGCGCGAACGGCCACGACCGGCTTTGCGCGAGCGCCTCACCCACGATGCAGGTCGCAATGAGTACGAGCGTCACGGCGAGC
>VBLA01000385.1 GCA_005879245.1 Deltaproteobacteria bacterium | reverse complement strand
GATGAGACCAGGGCCTCACGCGGGCCGAAGCGACCGGCGAGCTCGTCGAGCAACGCTGGCAGCGTCGCCCGTGACTCCACCTACGCGGTCCCCCGCGGCTCGCCCGGCCAGGGATCGAACGGCCGCACGCGCTCGTAGGCGCGTGCCACCTGGAGGAGGAGGTCCTCGCGCCCGCGGTCGGCGACGAGCTGCAGCCCGATCGGCAGGCCGTCGCCGGAGAGGCCGGCGCGCACTGTCGCCGCCGGGTGTCCCGTCAGGTTGAACGGGTAGGTGAAGGCGAGGGCGTGCATCGCGGACGTGAGCGGTTCCCCGTCGATGATGGCCGGCATGGGTCCGTTGGCTCCGAAGGCCGTGGTCGGCATCGTCGGGGTGAGCAAGAGGTCGTAGCGTTCGAAGATCGCCGCAACCTCCTCGCTGAGCTGCAGCCGCTCGCGCTGGCAGCGCCCGATGTCGGCCGTCGTCAGCCGCTGCCCGAAGTGGAGGCTACGGAGGAAGGCGTGCCCCCACTCGTCGCGGTGGGTCTCGATCCAGGGCTGGAGCTGGGCGTGTTGCTCGAACGCGCAGAGGCTGCTCCAGGCGGCGCCCGTGTCCCTCAGAGGCTGGGTCAAGAGATCGACCGGCCGGCCGAGCGAACGTCCGAGGACCGCCACCGCGTCCTCGACCGCACGCCGCACCTCGGGTTCGACCCGGGCGTAGCCGAGCGTCGGGCTGTAGGCGACACGCAAGTCTCCGGGGAGCTCGTCCAGGCGGGCGACGTAGGAGTAGCCCGGATGCGGGAGCGCGTCCGGGTCGTGCGGATCGGGCCCGACGACGGCGTCGAGAAAGAGCGCCGCATCGGCGACCGTCCGCGTCAGCGGCCCGTAGCACACGACGTCGACCCAGTCCCGAAATCCGAAGGGGCCCCGCGAGACGCGACCGAAGGTCGGCTTCAGGCCGAAGGCTCCGCTGAAGGAAGCGGGGATGCGGATCGAGCCGCCGCCGTCGGAGGCGGTCGCGAGCGGCACCAGCCCGCCCGCGATGGCAGCCGCGCTCCCGCCGCTCGATCCCCCGGGAGTCCGTGAGACGTTCCAGGGGTTCCGGGTGACGCCGAAGACCCGGTTCTTGGTGAACGCGGTGTAGCCGAACTCGGGCGTGTTCGTCTTCCCGACGGGGATGGCTCCGGCGCGGCGGAGGCGCGCCACCTGCGTCGAATCGCGCGCCGCAACGTGGGTCCGGAAGGGCACCGAGCCATACGTCGTCGGAAGGCCGGCGACATCCTCGAGGTCCTTCACGCCGAACGGGAGGCCGGCCAGCGGGCCCGGGTCGTCGCCGCGCGCGATCCGCTCGCCCAGGGCGCGCGCGTCGGCCAGCGCCTCCTCCGCCCGGAGCGCGACGAACGCGTTCAGGGTCGGATTGAGCCGTGAGATGCGTTCGAGCGTCGCCTCCATGAGCTCGACCGCCGCCAGCTCACCCCGACGGATCGCGGCTGCCAGTGCGTGCGCCGGCTCGAAGGCGAGGGCGGCCATAGGACGGCACTGTGCCCCGGAGCTGGATCGCGTGTCCAGCCGTCGTCAGCTGCCCGTTTTCTGGGCGTCCATCGATCGCGGAGCAGGCACCTCGCCGACGTCGTCACACCGCGGAGCTTGCGGTCTCGGCCGGCACTCCGCGCGGCACGGCCATTGCTCCTTCATGATTCCGTCCGTCGCGCACATGTCCGATATCGACTTCTTCCAGCTGACCCGCGGGGGCAGTCGCCGCGACGTCAACGAGGACGCGGTCGGCTGCTGGCCTCATGCCGACGGCCTCGTCCTCGCCGTCGCCGACGGCCTGGGCGAGCATTCGGCCGGTGAGGTGGCGAGTCAGCTCGCCCTCGAGGTGCTCCCCGGAGAGCTCGCGCAGGCTCCCACGACCTGGCCATTGACCACGCGCCTGCGGCGCGCCGTCCAGGCGGCGAACGTCGCCATCTACCAGAAGGCGATCACCGTACCCGAGCTGCAGGGCATGGGGACGACGCTCACCGCCACCGCGCTGGTCGCCGGCGCCCTGGTCACCGCTCACGTCGGCGACTGCAGGCTGTGGCTCCTCCGCGACGGCACGCTCACCCAGCTGACGAAGGATCACACCTGGGTATGGGCCCATGTGCCGGGCGCTCCGTCCGTGGAGCAGGTGCGTGACCAGCCCCGGCGGTACTCGCTCCCGCGCTGCCTCGGGCGCGAGCTCATCGTCTCGATCGACATGCTCTCCCTCGACCTCCGCGCCGGTGACGTGCTCGCCCAGTGCAGCGATGGCGTCCACG
>VBLA01000384.1 GCA_005879245.1 Deltaproteobacteria bacterium | reverse complement strand
AGGAGCTCCTCGAGGCCCATCCGCCCGAGGCCGCCTGCCGGGCGATCTTCCGACGGGCCGAGCAGCTCGATGGGAGCGACGACCTGAGCGTGCAGGTCGCCGCGGTGCGAGACGTGCCGCTGGTCGCGCGCCGCTGGTGGCCGTTCAGCCGCGCCGCCGAGCGAGTCTAGCGGCGTCTCATCCTATGCCGTCGCGCCGCCGTCGACGGGAAGAGCGACGCCGGTCACGTACGAGGCGTCGTCCGAGGCGAGGAACAGCGCCGCGGCAGCGATCTCCTCCGGGCGAGCGAGCCGTCCCATGGGTACCCGCTCGCCGAGGGCGGTGAGCGCCTGATCCGCCGATCCGCTCGTCGCGACGAACCGCCGGAGCAGCGCCGTGTCGGTGCCGCCCGGGCAGAGGCAGTTGACGCGGATGTTCTCGCGGGCGA
>VBLA01000383.1 GCA_005879245.1 Deltaproteobacteria bacterium | reverse complement strand
GAGTCCGAGCGAGTCGGCGAGGCGGCGGGCGGGATCGATCGTGATGACGACGGTGCGACGGCCGCCGAGGGCGCCCCAGAGCGCGATCGAGGCAGCCACCGTCGTCTTGCCGACCCCGCCACTCCCGGCGGCGATGACGACCCGGTGCCGCTCGATCAGCTCCCGCAGCGTCATGACGACCCCCGCTCTCGCCCGCGCGCAGCGCCGCGGCTGTCCGCCGCCACACCCGCCTCCAGCAGGCGCGCCAGCTGCTCCACACACGAGCGGTCGAACTCCTCGACGAAGAGGAACGGGAGCTCGACGAGCGGTGCACTGCCGATCCCCGCCCGGAGGCGTCCGAGGTGGGCCTCATTGATCGATGCCCATCCGCTCTCCTCGGTCGCCCGCTCGGCGACACAGGCGAGGAGCGCCCGCTCCGCGGCAGGACTCGCCGTCGTGGCGTGGAGCCGCTCGAGAACGGCCGGGCTGAAGCGGCGACGGTGAACGCGGTTCGCGATCACGAAGCCGAGCGGGAGGCCGAGCGCCTCGACGAGCTGGGTGCGGGTCTCGAGGGTTTCGGTCACCGGCGTTTCCTCCGCGAGCGTCACAATGTGGACGGCCGTCGTCTGTCGGTCGCGCAGGAGTCCCGTGATCTTCGTCGCCTCCCGCTGGACGAGGCCGGCGCCGAAGGCCTCGCGCGCCGCCTGCGGCATGCGGAGGTACTGGAGGCTGTGGCCGGTCGCCGGCGCGTCGACCACGATCGCGTCCCAGCAGGGACGACCGGCCTCCTCGCGCGTCGCCTCGTACCAGATCTTCCCGACCGTCATCAGCTCCTTCAGTCCGGGCGCGGCGGCCACGAAGTACTGGTAGAGCTTGCTCGAGAACACGGTGGCGAGGAGCCGTTTCACCGGGATGATGAGGCCCAGGTACTCCTCGAGCGCCGCCCGCCCATCGAGCCCGAGCACGTGCAGGCCGGGCGCCACCTCGGTCGGCACGTAGCCGACGCCGCTGCCGCCGAGAAGCGTCGGGAGGCGCCCGACGGCGTCCATCTCGACCGCGAGCGTTCGCCGACCCCGGCGCACGAGGAGGAGGGCGAGCGCGGCAGCGATCGTCGTCTTGCCGACCCCTCCCTTGCCGACGACGAAGTGTAGCCGGCGCTGGAGCAGCGACGGCGGCATCGTTCAGGACCTCGCCACCACCCGCATTGCTAGTCCGATGGCTTCCTAGGCCAGGCGGCCGAAACAGAGGGTGACGTTGGTGCCGCCGAAGCCGAACGAATTGGAGAGTGCCGCCTCGACGCGTACCTCACGCGCCTGGTTGGGCACGCAGTCGAGATCGCACGCCGGGTCGGGCTCTTCGAGATTGATGGTGGGCGGCAATACCCCCCGCGAGAGCGCGAGCGAGGTGTAGGCGGCCTCGATCGCGCCAGAGGCACCGAGCGTGTGACCGGTCATCGACTTCGTCGAGCTGATGGCGAGACGCGCTGCGTGGGAGCCGAACACGCGCTTCACCGCCAGCACCTCCGCCTCGTCGCCGAAGGGCGTGCTCGTGCCGTGCGCGTTGATGTAGCCGATCGTCTCCGGCGCGACGCCCGCGTCGGCGAGGGCGAGAGTCATGCACTCGGCGGCCCCTTCGCCCTCGGGGGCGGGTTGCGTCATGTGGTACGCGTCGCAATTCGCCCCGTAGCCGAGGACCTCGGCGTAGATGCGGGCGCCCCGGCGTCGCGCGTGCTCGAGCTCCTCGAGGACGAGAACCCCAGCTCCCTCGGCGACGACGAAGCCCTCGCGGCGGCGGTCGAAGGGTCGGCTTGCCCGCGCCGGCTCGTCGTTGAAGCTCGTGGCGAGCGCCCGCATGGCGCTGAACCCGCCGACGCCGAGGAGGCAGACGGGCGCCTCGGCGCCGCCGGCGAGCATCATGTCCTGTCGGCCGTCGCGGATCAGCACCAGCGCTTCGCCGACCGCGTGGGCACCCGAGGCACACGCGCTGGTGGTCGCGTAGTTCGGCCCGCGGGCGCCGAACCGCATCGCGATCTGTCCCGCCGCCATGTTCGGGATGAGCCGGGGGATGAGGAAGGGCGACACCCGGCGGACGTCGCGAGCGGCGAAGTGCTCGTAGCTCTCCTCGAGCGACGCCATACCACCCATCCCGACTCCGATGATGACGCCCGTGCGCTCCGGTGCCGGGAGCGGGCTCGGCAGTCCGGCATCGTCGATCGCCATGTGGGCGGCCCCGAGCGCGTACCGGATGAAGAGATCCATCTTCTTCAGGTCCTTGCGCTCGAGGTAGCGCTCGGCGTCGAAGTCGCTTACCTCGCCGGCGATCCGCGCGGGCAGTACGGAGGCGTCGAACCGGCTGATCGGTCCGATGCCGGAGTGGCCCGCGATCAGATTCTCCCAGTTGAGCTCCTTCCCACAGCCGAGCGGCGAGACGAGTCCGATGCCGCTCACCACGACGCGGCGGGGCCTGCCATTCGTTGCGTGCAAGGCCGGCATGCTAGGGGCGGGTCAGGGGGGTGTCAAGGTCGTCCGGCGAGCCTGCCGGCACCCGATGCCCAGAGCGCGAGGTAGACGAGGGTCGTGGCGACCGCCAGTGCCCCCGCCACCGCGTCGGCGCGCCCGGCCCGGGCGCGGAGGTACGTGGTGCGCGGACGCCCGGAGTTGAAGCCGC
>VBLA01000382.1 GCA_005879245.1 Deltaproteobacteria bacterium | reverse complement strand
ACTGCTTCATGGACCCCGTGGCGATGCGCGGCGGCAGGACCGCGAATGCACTCAGGGCCAGTGCGATGCCGAGGCAGTTGAACCTGGGGAGCTTCATGCGGTGTATCTCCAGCACCCGAACGTTCGATCAGCCGTTTGGGTTAGCCTGAGTGCCGATAGCGCACGGCTACACGAGCGGTCAAGTAGGCATGATCAGCGGGTGCGAAAATAGAGAAAAGGCGGTGTAGATCTTCCGGGTGATCGGACCCCGCCGGGCAAGCCGGCATGAAAGAGGACACCGCCAAAGGGGGGAGCACCCGCCGAAAAGGGAGAGCGTAGCTCCGATGAGGGCACCAGAGGGGCCAAAGTTGACGTGACCCCCGATCAGGAGCCCAGGCTCCCACCCGACTCGCCGCGTCATTCCCACGGATTCGCGCTGCGCTGTATCCGCACGGCACCGCCCCCAGGCCGTCGCGCGACACCCCTCAAGCGTAACATCCCGGCAAGTGCGGCTCCTTACCCGCCGCGCGATCGAAACGCAGCTCGCCGCAGTTCGGAGAAGCGCCGGGCCAAGGCCGGGAGCTGGTAGCGCGCGTTGAGCCCGCTCGGGTTGGGGAGCACCCACACATTCGCGTCGCCGATCGTCTCCGGCTGCGGACCGACGACAACCGCCGGCCTCGCGAGCGCGGTCCGGTACGCCTCGAGGCCGAGGAAGGCGACCACGGCCGGCCGCCGGCGCCGCACCTTCGCCACGAGTCGGCTGGCACCGCGAATGAGCTCGTCGGGCGAGAGCTCCCCGGCCGACGCCGTCGCCCGGGCCACCAGGTTCGTGATGCCGAGGCCCACCGAAAGGAGCTCGCGCTCCTCGAACGGCGACAGGAGCCGCTCCGTGAACCCGGCCGCGTGCAGCACGCGCCAGAACCGGTTCCCCGGGCGCGCGAAGTGATGCCGCACCGCGCCCGAGTAGAGCCCGGGGTTGATGCCGACGAAGAGGACGCGGAGGCCGGGCGCGATCAGGTCGGGGACGGTCTCGCCGGCGGCGGCCGCGATCTCCTGCCGCGTCGGCCGCCACGGCGCCCGCGTGGGCGTCAGTCGTCGGCGCGAAGCCAGTAGCGGTGGAACTCGGGGAGAAAGCTGAGCGTCTCCATCGACCGCATGCGGTCGAGGAAGACCTTGCCGTCGAGATGGTCGCACTCGTGCTGCACGACGCGGGCGTGGAAGCCGCCGGCGACGAAGCGGAGCGGACGGCCGTTCCGCCCGTAGGCCTCGACCTGGAGGCGCGTCCAGCGCGGCACCTTGCCGCGCAGGTCGGGGACGCTGAGGCAGCCCTCCCAGTCCTCCTCCTGGTCCTCCGTGAGCGGCGTGATGCGCGGGTTCACGAGCACCGTGAGCGGCACGTCCTCCGCGTCGGGGTAGCGGGGGTTGGCGCGCACGCCGTAGACCACGACACGGCGAGAGACGTGGACCTGAGGCGCCGCCAGGCCGGCGCCGTCATGATCGTCCATCGTCTCCAGCATGTCCTCGATCAGCCGCTGGATCTCGGGTGCGCCGATCCCTTCGGGTGGAACCGGTTCTGCGACCTGCCGCAGGACCGGATGTCCCAGGTGCGCCACCTTGAGAACCGCCATGCTCTTAAATCTGTCGCAGATCGGCCGGAGGCGTGCAAGCATGTTTGCGACCCGCCGGTCCGACCGCTAGCATCCCGCCACGCCGACGCCGGAAGCCTTGACGGATGGGCTGCTCGTCACCGCCTGGGTGGCACTTTCGATCGACTCGCTCTTCCTCGCCCGGCGCGAGTCTCGCCCTGCGATGCTTGGGCCCGTGATCGAGCGCGGCTGGCACCCGCGACGCAGCGTCCAGGGTCTGCTGCTCGCGCTCGCTATCGCTGAAGCGGCGGTGGTCGAGGTGCTCTCGGGCCGGCTCTTCTTCCGCCCCTGGCTCGCGTGCCTCGGCCTCGCGCTCGTCCTCGCCGGCCTCGTCCTGCATGCCCGGGCTCGTCGTGCGCTCGGGCCGTTCTGGACGGGGATCATCGAGGTGCGCGTCGGCCAGCCCATCGTCCAGTACGGACCGTACGCCCGCGTCCGCCACCCGATCTACCTCGCCGTGCTCCTTCTGGCGGCGGGCTCGCTCGCGGCCCACGTCTCGGTCGCCACCGCGTGTCTCGCCGTCGGGCTCGCGGTGGGGCTGGCCCTCAAGATCCGCGTCGAGGAGCGTGCTCTCCGCGGCGCGCTCGGCGAGGCCTACGACCGCTACGCCGCACGCGTGCCGGCGCTCGTCCCCCGCTGGCTGCCGCGACGCGGGGCTACCGGCACGCCGCGATGATCTCGCTCCAGGCGCCGTCGTCCGCGCCGGCGCGGATCGGCATGTAGAAGCCGAGCCGATCGATCAGCTCGCCGTACTTCTTCTTCAGCAGCCCCGGCACCTCCTGATACGTGCCCTCGATCGCGAAGACCTCGAGCATCTCGTCGGTGATGAGCGAGGCCATCCCGGCCCAGTCGCCGTTCGCCGCCTTCTCGTTCAGGCGGTAGCAGGTCTCGCCCCAGCCGTGCGCCTCGAGCACCGCGATGTAGGTGCGCGTCGACGCGTAGAAGGAGATCTGCTGCCGGACGCCGCCCTTCGCCCGCTCGATCTCGTCGCGATTCTTCCCCGTGATGACGAAGGCGCTCGTCGCGAGCGTCACGTCCGCGCGCTGCCGCCCGGACTTCTTCAGGCCCAGCTCGACGTTCGGCAGCACCGTCTCCCTGATGTACTTCATCGAATGGAAGGGATGGATGTGGAAGCCGTCGCCCAGCTCGCCGACGAGCCGGCACATGTACGGGTTCACCCCGGCGATGTAGATGGGGATGTGCGGCCACTCGAGCGGCGCGGGGCTGAAGAAGGGGG
>VBLA01000378.1 GCA_005879245.1 Deltaproteobacteria bacterium | reverse complement strand
CGGCAGAATGCGGGTGGATCTTCGTAGTGGTCGCGATCATCTTCCTGGCGGTTGGCGTCTTGAGCGGCCACACACCATCCCTCGGCCCGTGAGGGCGAGCGGATCGTACACGGCGAGAGGAGGACGCTTCATGCGTGTGACCACGTGGTGTCGCTCTGGTTTGCTGGTGGCCGTGCTCGTGCTCCCGGGCGCCGCGGCGGCGGCCGGATGGGTGGATCACGACCAAAGCCAAGATGGTGACCTGAAACAGCAGGTGGAGAAGGCGCTCGGCCAGCGCGACGACCTGAAGGGACGCCAACGTCGACGTCGAGGTGCGCAATGGGATCGCGCGCCTGACCGGCACGATCGCGCGCGAAGAGCAGCGGGTCACGGTGGCGTTCAGGGCCGGTGCGATTTCCAGACCGCCGGCTTGCCCCGCTTGGGCCGTGCCACGAGCTCCGGATTGGCGAGCAGGCGCCGGATCTCCGCCGGCGGATCGCCGCGCGCCGCCTTCTCGACGTTGCCCCCTTCGTGCCAGGCGATCTCCGCTAGCGTCCGTCGGGACACGACCGAGCGCGGCTGCGCCGTCGCGATGTCCTCGACCGAAGCGAAGCCGTCGCGGTGCTTGATGAGCAGCCAGGCGGGACGGCCCGCGGTGGGCCCGCTCGAGCGTGTGCGGACGAGCACCCACGAGCCCCGGAGCTTCGCGCCCGCGAGCTGGAACTTGAGCTCCCCCTTCGCGAAGGCGGCTTCCACGTCGGCCCCGTCCGGGGTCCACGTCCCGGTGTCCCAGATCATCACCGTGCCGCCGCCGTACTCGCCCTCGGGGATGATCCCCTCGAAGCGCGCGTACTCGAGCGGGTGATCCTCCGTCTGCATGGCGAGACGCTTGATCGACGGATCGAGCGAGGGCCCCTTGGGTACCGCCCAGGACCACAGCACGCCGTTCCATTCGAGCCGGAAGTCGTAGTGGAGCCGGGTGGCCCGGTGCTTCTGGACGACGAAGGCGAGCGTGCGCGAGCGCTTCCGCCGACGCTTCTCGTCGCCGGACGGCTCGGACGTCACCGCGAAGCGCCGCTTCCGGCGGTATTCCGTCAGGCCGACATCGGAGGAACGGCGCGTGGGTCGCATTCCGGACGGAGGTGAAGCTAGCACCTCGCCCGGCGCTCCCGCGATCCCCACGGCCTGCGCGTTCTTGATCCATGGCCGCGGTCGGGTGATGCTGGTGCTCACCCCGTGACCCCCTACGATGTGTTCGATCCTTCGGTCGCGCTCGACCCGACCCGGTTCGTCGGCGAGACGGGCGCGGCCCGCCTCATGGAGGCGGCCCGGCACTTTCCGGGCGGTCCCGCGATGCTCGTGTTTGCGCTCTTCTGGGCACCGATCGGCCCCGGCATCCCGGCGGGTGTTCTCCTGGCGCGCCACATCCCCCTGAGCCCCCTCTTCACCCTCGGGCTCTATACGCTCTCCGACACGCTGGCGGCGATCGTGTGCCATCCGCTCTTCATCGTGCTCCGTCGCCACGGGCGGCGGGTGAAGCCACTCTACTGGCTCGGGCGGCGAATGATGGCTCTCGCCATGCTGGGCGTTCGCCCGCCGCAGGGGGACGAGGCGCAGGGCGGCCGGCTCGCTCCGACGCTCTTTCGCATCGCGACGGTCGGCTTCGGAGCCGACATCTACACGGCGGGCATGCTCACGACGGTGCTCCGGGTCCCCCGCATTCCCGGATGGGCGTCGGCGATCGCGGGAGATCTCGTGTGGTTCTCGCTCCTGCTCGGGACGAGCATCGTGGCCGCGAGCCTGGTCGACGACGATCGGGTCATCGGCCTCGCCGTGATCGTCGCGATGATCCTGATCCCGCGAATCGCCCGGCGCTTCGTGCCGGCGCTGCGCGATCGCGAGAGCTGACGTCCCGCCCCCTGGCATCACCGTCGCTCTTGCCGCCTTCGTCTCCGTTCTTGGCGTGACATCGATGGTGGCGCCGCGCGAGGTGGCGGCGGAGCCGGGGGAGACCTTCGTCGCGACCCTCGTCGGCGACGAGGAGACGCCTCCCAACACGTCCGCGGCACTGGCCAAAGCCTCCGCCGGGCTGAACCCGGACGATACGCTCAGCTACAGCATCAAATCGACCCGGTTCGATACCGACTTCCGGGTCGCGCACCTCCACCTGGGCGGCCCGGGCGTGGCCGGGCCGATCGCGTTCCCGCTCGAATGCAACTCCCAGGGTACGGCCTGCGGGGGAACCTCGCGGCCGCTCAGCGGGGACGAGAAGGCGTTGCTCCTGGCCGGCAACACCTACTTCAACATGCACACCGACGAGTTTCCCGGCGGTGAGATCCGTGGCCAGGTGGTGGCGTCGGAGCTGGTGGGACCGGGACAGGACGCGGTGATGAAGTCGTTCACGGGTGCCGTGAAGGGCGTGGGCACGGACGGCTCGAACGGGACGGCGCAGATCAGCATCACCGGACGGTTCCAGGTGAATGGACCGATCGACTTCCGGCTGTCGACCTCGGTCTTCGATGATCTGCTGAACGAGGTCGGCGGCGCGGGAGAGCTGGTGCGGGGACCCGACGCCGGGCCCGCGCTGCCCTTCCCCCTGGCCCTCGTCCGCCGCGACGGTGACCGAAGGGAAATCACCTACCGAGGCCCCGCGGACGGCAGCCATCCCAGCTGCCGCCTGCAGGTGAAGGCCCGCGGTCGCGGGGTGTTCGACTTCACCGTGAATTCGACGCCGGTCATCCGGGTGAACACCGTGCAGCCCTGGGAGTGCTCGAGCACGGGAGGAGTCGTTCGCGAGCTGAAGTCGCTCGGCGGCGGTTCCACGACGACTACGACGGTACCAGGGAACAGCACGACCACGACCGCGCCGCCGCCTTCGACCAGCACGACGACGCTCGCGCCGCCCGCCACCACGTCGACGACCACGACCCTCCCGCCAGGAGTGACGAGCACCACCAGGCCGCCCTCTCCCACCACCTCGACGACGATCACCCCGCCACCCTCGACCACCACCACGACCGCGGCTCCGCCGACCACCAGCACGACCATGGTGCTGGGAGGGCCGAACCGCGCGCCGCGGGTCGATTTCCGTGCCGATCCCGCCAGCGGTACGGCGCCACTCACCGTGACGTTCACCAACCACTCGTCGGACCTGGACGGCGATGCGCTCGCGTCGCGCTGGGAGTTCGGCGACGGTACGGAGAGCACGGAGTCGGACCCGAGCCACACCTACACCACGGCCGGACAGTTCACCGTCGTCCTCGTCGTGACCGATGCGCGCGGGCTGTCCTCGCTCGCGAAGCGGGAGAACGTCACCGTCCGGGGGGCTACGGTCCCGAGCAGCGGTCCGCCCCGCGCCGATTTCCGCGCCGACCCGGCGAGCGGGACGGCGCCGCTTGCCGTCGTCTTCAGCAATCGTTCATCGGGCGGCGGTGCCCTCACGGCGAGCTGGGATTTCGGCGCACCACCGAGATCGACACGCCGGGTTGCAGCCTCGTCTACGCCGCCGGCGCACGCCGCGGTTCGCCCGTGGTATAGGCCGCGGTCCGAGGTTCCGCGGACGCGACGATGCAGAGACGGGCGGCACGCACCGGAATGCTAGGGGCGCTCCTCATCTGCCTCGCGGGGGGCGGCCTCGGCATCGCCCGGGCGGAGTGGGAGACGGTCGGCAGGGTGGTCACGCTGCCGGAGCGGCCCGGGCCGCATTGGTTCTGGCTGAGCGACGTCCTGCTGCACCGCACGGCTCTCTTCGACGGCGACACCGGCCAGTTGCTCGGCGCGATCAGCTCCGGCACCGCCGGCGTCGGGTTCGTCATCGCGCCGCTCTTCTCCCCCGATCACCGCGAGATCTACCTGGCCGAAACCTACTACGCCCGCGGCGTCCGCGGGGAACGGACGGACGTCGTCACCATCTACGATGCCCGCACACTGAAGCCTCTCGACGAGATCACCATCCCGCCGCTACGGGGGGAGTATTTTCCCGGCAACGCTGCGAATGCGCTCACGGACGATGGGCGGTTCATGGCGGTGTTCAACGTCACGCCGGCGACGTCGCTCTCGATCGTCGACGTGAAGGCGCGGCGGTTCACCACCGAGATCGACACGCCGGGTTGCAGCCTCGTCTACGCCGCCGGCGCACGCCGCTTCCTGATGCTGTGCGGGAACGGTGAGGCGCTCTCCGTCGTGCTCGACGACGATGGTCACGAAGCCCACGTCGAGCGGACCGCGCCGTTCTTCGATCCGCAGAAGGATCCGCTCACGGAGAAGGCCGTGCGGCGCGGGAACGAGTGGCTGTTCGTGTCTTTCGATGGCGTGCTGCATCCCGTCGACGCGACGGGTGACACCCTCCGCTTTCCCGAGACGTGGGCCCTCGTCGACGACGAGGACCGGCGGGCCTCGTGGCGGGTCGGCGGTGCACAGCACCTCGCGGTCCATCCCGCTTCCGGGAGGCTCTACGCGCTCATGCACCAGGGCGGGCCGGACACCCACAAGGAGGCCGGCACCGAGGTATGGGTCTTCGATCTCGCCGCGCACCGGCGCTTGCAGCGGATCCCCGTGCTGAACCCGCTGGCGAGCTTCGTCGGGCAGCAGCTCGCGCAGACGGGTCGGGAGAGGATGAGCAGCGTCGCGCGGTGGTTCCTCGCGAAGGCCGCGCCCAACCCCGGCGCCGAGCGCATCCTCGTGACCCAGGACGATCACCCCTTCCTCGTGGTGTCGGGCTCCCTGCCCCCCACGCTCACCATCCACGACGCCATGACCGGCGCGGTGGTGCGGGAGGTGTCCGAGCCGGGGATCGCCGGGAGCCTCCTCTTCACCCCCTGACGATGCCATACGGAGCGCGATGGATCCCGTGATCGACGCGGCCCTGAGGACGGCGCTCTCGTTGCTCTTCGTTGCAGCTGCGGCACACAAGCTGCGTGACCTCGGTCAGTTCCGGGCGACGCTGGCCGAGTACCACCTCCTCCCGCCGCGGCTGGTGCCGTTCGGCGCGGTCGCCGTGGTGGCGCTGGAGCTCACCCTCGCGGCCACGCTGCTCGCGCCGCCGCTTCGCAGGTCGAGCCTCGTCGCCGCGGCCGCGGTCCTCTCCATCTATGGTGGCGCGATGGGGGTGAATCTCGCGCGCGGCCGGCGGCACATCGACTGTGGGTGCGCCGGGCCGGCCGCTCGCCGGCCGATCAGCGGCTGGCTCGTGGCGCGGAACGCGACGGTGGCGGCGGCGGCACTCGCCGGCCTCATTCCGGCGAGCCCACGACCGTTCTCGTGGGTGGATGGGATCACCGTCGCGGGTGCGACGGTGACGCTCGCGGCGCTCTACGCCTCGCTCGATCGCATGCTCGCGCTCGCTCCCGCGCGAGCGCGGCTCCGGGGGGTCGCATGACGCAGGCGCTCCTCGTATCGAACGTCATCCTGTGGGTGGCCGTGGTCCTGCTCGCCGGCGTGGTGGTGGCGCTCGTGCGCCAGATCGGGGTGCTCTACGAGCGCGTGGCGCCCGCGGGCGCGCTCATGGTGGGGAGAGGACCGGCCGTCGGCGAGGTGGGCCCGATCGTCCGCGCGGAAGACCTGGCGGGGGCGGCGCGCGAGGTGGGTGGAGTCCGTCCCGATGGGCGGAGCACGCTCCTCTTCTTCCTCTCGCCGACCTGCCCGGTCTGCAAGACGCTCCTCCCCGTGCTGCGCTCGATCGTCCGTGCCGAGGCTGCCTGGCTCGACGTCGTCCTCGCCGGCGATGGCCCACGGGAAGAGCACGAGGCGTTCGTCGAGCAGCATCACCTGGAGCGGGTTCGTTATGTCCTCTCGCCGACGCTGGGAATCTCCTACCAGGTCGGGAAGCTGCCGTACGCCGTCCTCCTCGACGCCGCGGGAGTCATCCTGGCCAAGGGCCTCGTCAACACCCGGGAGCACCTGGAGAGCCTGTTCGAGGCCAGGGACCGCGGGGTGGCATCGATCCAGGACTTTCTCCGCCGCGCCGAGCGTGGCATGGGAGTGGCCCAGTCGTGATCGACGGACGCACCAGGGAACGCTCGTGGATCGATCGGCTGGTCGAGGGCACCGCGCGGCAGCTCGCGCGACGGACGTCGCGCCGGAACGTGCTCGCGCGAGTGGGGACGGCGCTCGTCGGCGGGGCGATGATCCCACTCCTTCCGGTGGCACGCGCGGCAGAGGAGCCGCGCCCCTCGGTCCCCGACGACTCCCAGCTGAGCGGCGAGGCGGGCGATCCGAAGAGCTGCAACTACTGGCGGCACTGCGCCA
>VBLA01000377.1:1553-4444 GCA_005879245.1 Deltaproteobacteria bacterium | reverse complement strand
ACACGGGCACGACGACCAAGACCGGCGTCCTCATGAACAACATTGGCACGGCCAACGACCAGGATCGTGTGTTCTGCGGGTTCTGCGCCAACAACAGCACCGGCGCTTTCGTAACCCCTGGCATACCCTGCACGGTGGGGTCAGCGACGGGCGACCCCGCGTGTCCTACGTCGAACAAGATGTGTAAGCAGAAGGACCCTGCGGCGTTCGGCCAGTCACTCGCCCGCACGATCACCGAGACCGGCTCGGCGGTCGGGCCGCTCACCACGGGTGGTGCGCCGGTGAACGAGAACGCATCGACCGTCTTCTGCATCTTCCAGACGGGCAATGCAACGATCGACACCGCAGCGGACCTGCCCGGCCCGGGCGCGGCCTGCGTGAAGGGCGCCGTCCAGCTCCTGCCCTAGCTTCCATCGCGATGGGGGAGCCGGCGCCGTGGCCGGCTCCCCGGGTCGTGAACGGAAGCGCCCCTCATCGGGCTCCCTTCCTCGCTCTCGCGGGAGTGAGCTGGCCGATGGTCGGACGGCCACCGCGGGCTCCCGGCGGCCAGCGATCCCTGGGCACACAGCGACGCCAGGCGCGAGGAGCGGTTGGCGAGGCCTGGCGCGCAATGCAGGCCCGCTACCTAGTACTACTGTGTCATAAACACCAGGCGGCCCGGCTGTGCCGCAGTAAGGACAGCACGGCAAGCTGCCGACGAGGCGGCGGGCGTGACCGACCCGCATCGTCGTGATCGACGCCGGGTGATGGCGTTCAGGACGCAGTGGCAGCGCCGCGCGGGCGGAAACCACGGGGTACGCGAGCGGGGCGGAGGAAGGCAAGAGGTGCTGGGGGGGAAAGCCGAGCGCGCTCGGCCGCGAGGAAGGCGTACGCCGCGATGCATAAGACGCCGTGGTGGTGAAAGCCGCGCCAGCCACGGCCCTCGTAGTGGTCGAGGCCGAGTTCGTCCTTGAGTTCCTGGAAGTCGCGCTCGATCCGCCAGCGGATCTTCACCAAGCGCACCAACGCATCGAGGGCGACCGTAGCCGGGACGGTCGAGAGCCAGTACTTCGTCGGCGTCGTCTCGCCCCGGGGCCATTCCACCAGCAGCCACTCCACTTCCCGCGGCACCGTGCGCTTCACATCGCGGTGCGCCGCGCGGACGCGGACCGCGGCAAACCGCGACTCCATTGGCCCGCGCGTGCCCTCGCGCCACCGCACGCGCTGCCATGCGGTCGGCGGCAGCCGGGCGGCGAACGCCGCGACGGCGAGCGGCCGGTGATAGGCTGAGCGACGGAGGCGGCGCGGGTGAGGACCCCACCCGCACCACGGTGCCGGCCCGAGCGGTCCCTGCCCCGGCGGCCAGACACTGGTGTCCGCCTGCACTCCCACCGCGTAAGAGAGCCCGTGCGCCCGGACGCCATCGCGAAACGCCGCGACATTGCCGTAGCCCGCATCCGCGACCACCGGCGCCCGCGGCACGTCGGCGGCGAGTAATCGATCGATCTCCGCCAGCGCCATCACCCACTTCGGCTCAAAGCGGATGCCCGACGGCACGTGGGCCACGCGCCGCCGCCGCCGGTCCCGGGCCCACGTCTCCGGCAGATAGAGTCGATAGGCACACGGCAGGCTCAGCGTGGCATTGACGAGCGAGACCGTCACGGCCACCTGGCAATTCTCCGGCTTGCCGAGCGGCCCGCAGTACTGGCGCGCCACCCCCACTGAGTGGGTCCCCTTCTTCGGGATGCCGGTGTCGTCCACGACCCAGGCCCCCACTGGGCCATGGCGCTCCAGCTGCGGGAGGACCCACTCGCGGGCGGTGTTGAGGACGGCGCGATCGTCCCACGGGGCTTCAGCGACAAGGTGATGCATCGACTGATGGCGGGCGCGCACGTGGCGGGGGTCGATCTTCGCCGCCATCGGCTCGACGCTCTTGCGCTCGCCGGGTAACAGGAGCCCGGTCAGATACGCGCGCAGCGGCTCGCGTCGATCGCAGTGCCCGACCGCTCGCCCCAGCGCCTCCAGGTACTCGGTGAACCGCCCCGCCTCCGCTCCCCGCCCTGTCATGGCGTCGTCCTGCCATAGCACGACCGGGCAGCGCAACTTTGTGACACAGTAGTACTAGCTGCCTGGCCTAAGATCCAGGCGAAGTCGAGTGGTACGTCCTCGGTCTGCAACGGACCCCGCTTCACGGACAACCTCGACGGGAGCGTCACCGACAACTTGACGGGACCGCACACGTCAAGGTGCGTCCGGCGGCGAGGACAGCTCGATGGGGTCTACACGCAGGATAGGAGTCTTTTCTCGCTCGAATGGGACATCGCGTTGTCAGATCACCGAAGCTCGTGTCAGCTAAATGGTCATTTTGTGCCGCCGCCGGGAGTCCCCTCGAGGGGCTCAACAGGATCACACCCCGTTGCGCCCTTTCTTGGGTCCGTGTTGGAGGGCACCTACACCTGCATGCTCTTCCATCGACCCCACCGCGCCATTCAACAGCAAGGCTCTTTCACGTACATGCTCGTAGACGGAGGAGTTTGCGCGCTCTCGTTCCTTCCCTCGCGATGACAACGCTCTGCTCAAGCTACTCGACGTGGACGTGCACCGCGCGAAGGAGTGTGAGAAGGATCACTGACACGTGGTCTTGGCGCTGCGGTGCCTTGCGCGTATAGGGAACCCACTATGCGATTGGGGGCCGAGATCCGGAGTCTCCTGCCGCTCGTGACGGAAGGCGGGCGGGCTGATAGGACGCGATCGGAGCGACTACCCCGTTTGAAGGCTCTGTCGTCCCGAGCGCAGCGTGACGGAGTTCCTGGCGGTCGAATGAACAGCGGCGAGCGCGCTCCTCGCTGAGGCCGGCTCCCGCGACGGCATGCCGGTCTCGCCCTATAGGTACCTCAACGAGAACTGCGCGC
>VBLA01000377.1:0-1483 GCA_005879245.1 Deltaproteobacteria bacterium | reverse complement strand
ATCGAGGTCTTCGCGGACTACCACAACCCGGTCTGGGACTACGCCTACGACCACGTCTGGATCGGCGACGCCTGCGACCTGCTGCCTGCGCTGGACGTCTACGACCTCATCCTCGCGCTGGAGGTGATCGAGCACACCGAGAAGGCGTCCGGTCTGGCCCTTCTGGGGGAGATGGTTCGTCACGCGGTCCGCGGCGTCGTGCTCTCGTTCCCCGATGCGGAGAGCCCGGACGCCCTTGTGCAGGGCGAGAGCTACGGCAATCCGCACGAGCGCCACCGGTCGCTGTGGTCGCCCGGCGACGTCGCCGCCTACGCGTGCGAGGCGCTCTCGCCCACCCACGTCTTCGTGCGCGACCCCGGGAAGCGCCGCATCGCCGCCGTGGAGCTTGCCTCCCAGGTGAACGGGGCGCACGTCGTGCGGCACGCAGCCAAGGGCTGCGAGCAGCCGTCGCAGCCATGGCTCGTGCTGTGTGGACCCGGGAGCACGCTCCGGGTCCCCTTCACCGGTACCCGTGCGCACGTCTACTTCGTGCGCCACGGCTTCTGTGGAGCGGCCGACGTCCGCATCGACGGGACTCCGGTGGCTCGCGTCCCGCTGTTCGTCCCCGGGGCGGCTCAGTACGGCTGCTGGCGGACGCCGCCGCTGCCCGCAGGGCCCCACGTGCTCGAGCTCGAGGCGCTCGCCGACGGCGACCCCACTCGGAGCGAGGTCTGGCTGGATGATGTCGTCCTCGAGCGCTGAGCGAGGTGTACCGGATTGCGCTGGCGCTCTATCTTCTCCTCCGTGACGTGACCGGTTCTCATGACCGCACGCCGGCGGCCCTGATTCAGGCCGAAGCCAAGCGATAGACACGTTTCGACCGTGAAATCCTGGCTGGCAGTGAAACCCTGGCTGGCGGCGGGGGTGGTCGGATCGGCGATCGCCACCTCCACGCTCAACCAGGTGATCAACCCCTTCACCGCATCGGCATGGGCTCGAGGGACAAACGTCATCCTTGCGGCAGCGCTGGCTTCCGTTGCGGCACGCCCGCTCCTGAAGCGCTCCCCCATCACCACCCTGCCGCTTCGCTCCCAATGCCGATGGGCGATCGCGTCGCTTGCGATTGGCGCCGTGCTGCGGCTCGTGATTCCCGTTTGCCCCGCGGCGTGGTCGACCCGCCATCGGCTCGAGGTCGTCGCCACGGGAGAGCGGAACGAGGCCGCGAAGGCGACCGAGGTCTGGACCTACGGGATCTTCGACGACGAGGGCAATTGCCTGGTCCCCCCGGCGACGCTCGAAAGGCGAGGCGATTGGTCGCTCCGGGGTGAGACGATCGTCTCGCACGGCCAGCAGCCCGCGGGCCTGAGATGGGACGGCGTGCTCACCCGAGACCTCTCCTTGCGTTTGCTGTCGCATCCGTGGTCCGGCGTCGTCGAGGTCACTTGGGACGGTCGGCAGCGGCGGCTGGACCTCTACGCCGATTCCGACGGGATCCGATCGGTTC
>VBLA01000376.1:1218-4199 GCA_005879245.1 Deltaproteobacteria bacterium | reverse complement strand
TCATCCAGCGTCCGCGACTGCCCGAGACCGGAGTCACGCAATTCACGCTGCGCTGCCTGTCGCCGTGATGCGGGGGGACCTGCACAGCACCGGCCGCGGCATCCTCGGCGGAGGGAACTAACGCCCTGCGCGACCCCGCTCCCGCCCGGGCGAAGCAGCGTTCATCACGCTTCCCGACCCGGGATTCGCACCGCACGCACGGGTCCCCGAGAATGCGCGGTTTTCTCGCTTCTCCGGGTGGCACGGAAGCTGCGATCAGGAAGCCAACGTGATCGCTCGAGCTGAGAAAGACTGGTCAGGAGCCCGCTCGGCGCCGAGTCGCCTGAGCGGGCAAGAAAGGAGATGTTTCATGGAGCGCATCGTGGCATGGCGTCGCGCGGCCCGCGGCGCGGTGGTGGTGAGTGGGTTCGCTGCGTTCCTCACCTTCGGCGGCACCGCCTGGGCCGCCGACACCGACGGCGACGGGATCGCCGACGAACTGGACAACTGCCCCGCCGTGGCCAACCCGACACAACGGGACACCGACGGCGATGGCATCGGTGACCGGTGTGACAACTGCCGGTTGGTCGCGAACCCTCTCCAGGAAGACGCCGATGGCGACGGCGTGGGGGACGCCTGCGACCAGTGTGCCGGCACGACGGCGGACGTGCCGCAGTCCGACGGCTCGTTCCGCATCGCCGTCAGCGGGGACGGCTGCAGCGTGAGCCAGCGCTGCCCGTGCGACGGACCGCCCGACGTGGACGTCAACTGGCGGAACCACGGCCAGTACTTGAAGTGCGTCGCCAAGCACTCGCTGCGCTTCGCGGTGCGGCAGCTCATCACGAATTCCGAGCGCGCCGCGATCGTCAAGACAGCTGCGCAATCGACCTGCGGCAAGCGAACACCGGTGCCCGGCTTCGACGATGACGGCGACGGCATCCCGAACAACGTCGACAACTGCCCGAACCAGCCGAACCCCCGGCAGCTCGACACCGACGGGGACGGCATCGGGAACGCCTGCGACTCGGACAAGGACGGCGACCTCGTGACCAACAAGGACGACAACTGCCCGCTGGTCCCGAACCCGGACCAGCTCGACACGACCGACCAGCAGCCCGACGGGGTCGGGGACGCCTGCGATCGGTGCCCGAACACGGCGCCCCTCGACCTTGTCGACAACAAGGGCTGCAGCCTCGATCAGGTCTGCCCGTGCGACGGCCCGCAGGAAGGCAAGGGCTGGAAGAGTCACCGGGACTACGTCGGCTGTGTCCTCCTCGAGCTCTTCGACCTGGTGGCCGAGGGGAATGTCACCCGCCAGCAGGCGAAGGACCTGCGCGACCGCGCGCGGAGCTCCGACTGCGGCCGACAGCCCGCGCCGTAACGGCGCGGCATTCGGCAGTGGAAGCCGAAGGGGGGCCGGGACCACCGGCCCCCCTTTTCTATTTGTGGAGCGCGGCGAGGATCCCGTGCAGGTCCGCGTCCTCCGGGTAGTCGCGGACGAGACGGTCGAGCTCCGCCGCAGCCCCGGCGTCGCGGCCGAGCTCGTGTGCCACGACCACGAACGGGTGCAGGAGCTGGGCGTAGTCGAGCGGCAGGGTGCGCTGGTCGGGGCCCCGGTACGCGCTCGCGAAACCGGCCCGCAGCTCCTCGAGCGCACGGGCGCGCTCACCGTTCTGGTACTCGTGCTCGGCGGCCAGGAAGAACTCGACCGCCCGGTAGCGGTGGTGCGCCTCGACGTCGGCGAGCGTGTTGGCCGAGACCGCGATCAGCGCCACCACGGCCGCGCCCGCACCCACCGCGCTGGCCCAGCGCCGAGCGGCGACCTGGCGCGCGATCCACGCGACGGCGCCGCCGGCGTAGACGAGCAGTACTGCCGCCGGGACCAGCCGGAAGCGTCCGATGACGGTGGCGTACATCAGACTCGCCACGGCCGCGAGAAGGAAGTACCGCAAGACGCGATCGTCGTCTCGCTTCCCGGGCATCCAGAGACCCACGAGCCCGAGTGCCAGCACGACCTCGTAGCGGAGCGACCAGCCGAGGAACGGCGACCGGTCCGCGAAGTAGTACCAGTTGGCGTTGTCCATGGCCTCGTAGCGGGAGACGATGGCGCCGAGCTTCGTCACCTCGTGCGCGAGCAGCCGCCCCCACTCGCCCTGGTAGGTCGCGAGCGTCAGCCGGATCGCGGGCCCCAGGCGCCCGTCGGACGCCTCGAGGATGGATCGGAGAGCGGGCGGGATGCCGAAGCCAAACGGCGAACTACCGGCCGCGTGCCCGCAAACGAACGCCTCCACGCCGCGCGTGGAGAGCGCCCACGGCGCGACGCCGACCACGAGGTTGCGAGCGATGAGGGGAACGAAGCCGAGGAGCGCACCCGCCACGAACGACAGGACCGCCGTCGTGCAAACCGCCGGACGCCGCCAGAACCGCTGCGCCGTCCAGAGGATGATCAGGGGCGCGAAGAGGAGGGTCGTCTCGCGAGCGAGAGTGGCCAGGGCGAAGAGCGCGCCGGCCCAGAGCCAGCGCCGCGGACGCTCGTCGGTACGGACGAGCGCCCAGAGGAGGAGCAGCGACGTCGTGACCGCGAGCGTGTCCCGCAGGAGCAGCGTCTCGTGGAGCAGGAAGGGACCGTAGAGGGCGGCACCGAGCCCGGCCGCGACCGCGGCGAGCGACCCGAAGAAGCGATCGGCGAGGAGTGCGACGAGCCCCACGTTGACCAGGCCGAGAACGAGCTGGCAGAGGCCAATCGCCCAGACACCGTCGCCCACCGCCCACCGCATGCCGCCGAGCACGTACGCGTAAAGCGGCGCCTGGTGGAATACGGCCTTGCCGCCCCACCAGCGCTCCCAGGTCTCGAGCGGGGCGATCTCCTTCATCCACGAGGCGTACTGGTGCACCGGATCGCGGCCGAGAAGGTCGCCCGCCACGATGCGCCCCGACCAGGCCCAGGCGGTGGCCATGTCGGCTTCCGCCCAGCTCCGCTGGTACTCCGCCACCGCCAGCCT
>VBLA01000376.1:0-1123 GCA_005879245.1 Deltaproteobacteria bacterium | reverse complement strand
GGCGTACCTCGCGACCGAACCGAAGGCGACCGGGGGTGCCCCGCGCCCTGCTCCCCGTCCGCGGACGAAACGGATTCCGTTTTTCCGCACCCCGCTAGTGTCCCGCCGCCACCAGCGCCGCGACCGTGAACCAGTCGTCGACGACGCCCGTCTTCTCGCCCTGGTTGAAGTACCAGCCCTGCTCACCGGGGAAGCGCAGGCTCGGGAGCGCGGCCTTCGTCGCGTGCTCGAGCTGCATGTCGACCATGACGATGGCAGGCTGGAAGCCCATCTCATCCGGGTACTCGATCGCGCCGGCGCCCTCGAAGGCCTTCCGGCGGAAGCTCCAGTCGTTGATCCAGATCTTCCAGAGCTCGCCGGAGCGGTCGTAGATGTCGGAGTACGGGATCACCCAGGACTCCTTGTCGATGAAGATGACCCGCTTGCCGTAGGCGTACTGGGGGAGCTTCGAGACCCCCTCGACGACCCACACGTGTCGCTTCTCCCAGACGTCGTCGAACGCCCAGTCGACCTTGTCGTCCCACTTCACCGGGTAGTGCTGGGCGTGGAAGGTGCCCACCACCTCACGCTCGCCGATGTACGTCCAGTTCATCCAGGCCACCTGCCCGGCGTAGCCATAGTAGCTGTCGACGTCGGTGTCCTGGCCGAAGAGCGCGTCCGAGCGCTGCGCCGTCGACAGCCGACGCACCCGGCGCAGCGACGGGAGATAGAGCCACGAGTCGTCCTGCTTGGCGGGATCGATGTAGCGCTGGCCCACGGCCCCCACGCCCTTCAGGTCGAACGGCTCGAGGATCGGGTAGAGCCCGAGCTGGCTCCGGTAGCCGTTGGGGTTCGGCTTGTCGGGCTTCGGATCGACGAACAGCCGCCCGGTCCAGAACTGCGAGCGCAGATGGTCGAGCAGGAAGTGTCGCTCGACGGTCATCGGTCCGTGGTTCGCGATCGCACCCGTGTCGGCGTCGAAGTTGCGCAGGTCGAGGTCGTCGGTCGGGTTGAACTTGTACTCGTAGTTCCACATGATCTTGAGGGCGATCCGCGGGTCCTTCGGGTCGATGTTCGGGAAGGGCTGGCCCGCAACGAAGTTCTTGACGCTGAGGCCGTCCTCGGCGAGCTTCACCTGCCCCGA
>VBLA01000375.1 GCA_005879245.1 Deltaproteobacteria bacterium | reverse complement strand
TCTCGGGCTCAACGACGCCGAGATGGGTTTCGTCTTCAGCGCATTCACCCTGGCCTACGCGCTGTTCGAGGTCCCGAGCGGCTGGTTCGCGGACCGCTTCGGAGCCCGTGTCACGCTCACGCGAATCGTGATCTGGTGGTCGGCGATGACCGCTGCGACCGGGCTCGCCGGCGGCCTCGTCTCGCTCCTCGCCGTGCGGCTCCTCTTCGGTGTCGGCGAGGCGGGCATGTTCCCAGCGACCGCGCGCGCCTTCGCTCGCTGGCTTCCCGCGGCCGAGCGCGGGCGCGCCTTCGGCCTGTTGATCATGACCGCCGCGCTCGGCGGCGCCGCGGCACAGCCGCTCGTGGTCGCTCTCCTCCAGCACATGAGCTGGCGGCAGGCGTTCCCGATCTTCGGCAGCCTTGGCGTCTTGTGGGCGGTCGCCTGGTGGCGATGGTTCCGCGACGATCCGGCCGAGCACGGGGGAGTGAATGCGGCAGAGCTCGCCACCATTCTCGACGGACGGCGCGAGTTGCCACATCACGAGCCCGTGCCCTGGGGCCTCGTCGTCCGTAACCGCACGCTCTTCGCGCTCTGCGTGATGTACGGCGCCGGGATCTACGGCTGGTACTTCTACCTCACCTGGCTGCCGACCTACCTCTTGCGGGCGCGTGGTTTCGACCTCTCGCACGTGGGCTGGCTCGCCGCGCTGCCGCTTGTCGCGATTGCCGCCGGGGTTTTCACCGGTGGGTGGCTGAGCGACCTGCTCGCGCGCCGCTGGGGCTCTCGCGCTGGTCGACGCGCGCCGGGCCTCGTCGGCTTCCCGCTCGCCGCGGTCGCCGTGACCGCGGCAGTGCTGACCCCGAGCCCGATTCTCTCGGCATGGTTTCTGGCCGCGGCGGCCGGTCTCGCCGCGCTCGGGGTGGCGCCGGCCTGGGCCGTCTGCCTGGAGATCGGCGGGCCGCACGCGGGAGTCGTGAGCGGCGCCATGAACACCTTCGGAAACCTCGGCGGCACGCTCAGCCCGACGGTCGTTGGCCTGTCGCTGGGCCGCTGGAACTCGTGGAGCGCCCCGCTCGCGAGTGTCGCGCTCTTCTATCTCGTCGCCGCCGTCGCCTGGCTGGCGATCGATCCCGCCAAGCGCGTCGAGGTGGGTGGGTGACGCGCGTCATCGCACGCTCAGAGGGCCGCGCCGCGGTGACGGACTGCCGATTCGACGAAACCCCTGGACGATCATCGCGACCTGGCCCGGAGGCCTGGACGCTCGAGCGCGCCCTCGTCGAGTTCCTCGAATCGGTCTGACGCGAGCCGGACGACGGTCTCTGGGAGGTGCGCGGCCCGCGGCGCCACTTCACGCACTCCAAGGTGATGGAGCTCGTCTCCACCGAGCTCGGCGCGACCGTGCCAAGCGCGTGGCCCCTTTCGTCGACCCCCCGCACCATCACGCCTCGGCAGCGCGCGCCGGGGGCGGGCCGAGGCCGGTGACTTCCAGGATGTCGCGCTCGTCGAGCGACTCGGCCTTGAGGAGCGCGGTGGCGAGCGCGACCAGCTGGTCGCGGTGCGCGGCGAGCAGGCGGGTCGCTTCGCCCTGGCACTCCTCGACGATGCGCCGCACCTCGGCGTCGATCAGCTCGGCGGTCGCCTCGCTGTACGGCTGGCGCTGGAAGGCCGGCGGGAGCCCGTCGTCGGGCGGGGCGACGAAGCTGATGGGGCCGAGCTTCGCACTCATCCCCCAGCGTAGCACCATCTGGCGGGCGATCTCGGTGACCTGCCGGAGGTCGTTCTCGCCGCCCGTCGTGACGACCCCGTAGATGAGCTGCTCGGCCGCCCGCCCGCCGAGCGCGCTGATGATGCGCGCCCGGAGATAGTCCTCGGCGTAGCTGGTGCGGTCATCGGTCGGGAGCTGGTAGGTGGCCCCGAGCGCCATGCCGCGCGGCACGATCGTCACGCGGTGTACCGGATCGCTGCCCGGGACGAGCAGCCCGAGTAGCGCGTGGCCGCTCTCGTGGTAGGCGGTGCGCTCACGGTCGGTCGGGTTGAGCAGGATGTGGCGTGCGGGTCCGAGCATGATCTTCTCCACGGCCTCGGAAAAATCCCGGGCGTGGACCTCGTTCTGGTCCTTGCGGGCCGCGAGCAGGGCCGCCTCGTTCACCAGGTTGCGGAGCTCGGCACCGACCAGGCCGGGTGTCTCCGCGGCGAGCCGCTCGAGGTCGACGTCGGCGGCCAGGGGGACGCGCTTGGTGTGGACCTTGAGAATCGCGGCGCGGCCGGCCCGGTCGGGTCGCTGCACGAGCACGCGACGGTCGAAGCGGCCCGGCCGGAGCAGCGCGGGATCGAGCACGTCGGCGCGGTTGGTGGCCGCGAGCACGATGACGCCTTCGCGCGAGTCGAAGCCGTCCATCTCGGTCAGGATCTGGTTCAGCGTCTGCTCGCGCTCGTCGTGCCCCCCGATCGCCGCCCCGCTCCCCCGCGCCCGGCCGATGGCGTCCAGCTCGTCGATGAAGATGATCGACGGCGCGGCATCGCGGGCCTGCTTGAAGAGATCGCGCACGCGCGCCGCGCCCACGCCGACGATCATCTCGATGAACTCCGAGGCGCTCAGGCTGAAGAAGGGGACGCCGGCCTGGCCGGCGATCGCCCGGGCGAGCAGGGTCTTCCCCGTGCCGGGGGCGCCGATGAGCAGCACGCCCTTCGGCACGGTGCCGCCGAGCCGCTGGTACTTCGCGGGGTTCTTCAGGAAGTCGACGATCTCGACGAGCTCGTTCTCGGCGTCGTCGATGCCCGCGACGTCGTCGAAGGTGACCT
>VBLA01000374.1 GCA_005879245.1 Deltaproteobacteria bacterium | reverse complement strand
GCTTCCCATGACCTCGGGCAGCCGGCCAGCCCCGAAGACGACCAGCACGATGACCAGTACCACCAAGAGCTCGCCGATTCCCAAGCCGAACATGACACGATGATAGGAGTCCCCCGCCCGGCAGGCAAGTCACGCCGCGCATGGCCTGTGACGTACGGCCTCACCCGGTACGCTTCGTTGCGCTGCCCTGGGCCCCTCCCTATACTCCGCGCCTCGCATGCTGCGGAGCTATCGTGAGGCCTACGAGCGGCTCCTGCCGCTCGTCGAGAAGCCCGGCCGCTACCTCGGGAACGAGCGTGGGGCTCGCCGCAAGGACCTGGGAGAGGTACGCCTGCGCTTCGCCCTCGCCTTCCCCGAGGTGTACGAGATCGCACAGTCACACCTCGGCCTCCAGATTCTCTACGACATCTTGAACCGGCGTCCCGACGTGGCCGCCGAACGGGTCTACGCCCCCTGGCCGGACCTGGAAGCGCTGCTCCGCGCCCGGAGCCTCCCGCTCGTCTCGCTCGAGAGTCACCTGCCGCTCGTCGACTTCCACGTCGTTGGCTTCAGCCTCCAGTACGAGCTCACGTACACCAACCTCCTCACCATGCTCGAGCTGGGGGGCATCCCTTTTCGCGCCGCCGCGCGCGGGCCTGCGCATCCGCTGGTGATTGCCGGAGGTCCGTGTGCCTTCAACCCCGAGCCGCTCGCGCCCTTCCTCGACGCCGTCGTGCTCGGCGACGGCGAGGAGGCGGTCGGTGACCTGTGCGACGCCGTGCTCGCCTGGGACGGGCGCGAGCGCCACGACCTCCTCCGCGCGCTCGCCGCGCTGCCGGGCATCTACGTGCCGGCGTTCTTCACACCCCGGCAGCAGCCGGACGGGACGATTGCGGCGATCGACCCCCTCGAGCCGTCGCACGTGACGGTGCGGAAGCGCGTCCTCGTCGACCTCGACCGCTTCGCCCCGCCCGAGAATCCGGTCGTCCCACACGTCAGCGTCGTCCACGACCGGGCGAGCGTCGAGGTGATGCGCGGCTGCGTCAAGGGCTGCCGCTTCTGCCAGGCGGGCTACGTCTACCGGCCGCTGCGCGAGCGAAACCCCGAACGCGTCGTCGCGCAGGCTACCGAGCTCATGCGTCGCACCGGTTACGAGGAGCTCTCGCTGCTCTCGCTCTCGACGGGCGACTACAGTGGCGTGAACCCGGTGCTGAAGACGCTGATGGACCGCTTCGCGCCCGAGCACGTGGCGGTGTCGTTGCCCTCGACCCGGGTCGACGCGCTCTCGCCGCAGATCCTCGAGGAGATCCGCCGCGTCCGGAAGACGGGGTTCACGCTCGCGCCCGAGGCCGGCACCCAGCGGCTTCGCGACGTGATCCAGAAGGAGTATCGCGAAGAGGAGCTGCTCGACGCCGCGCGGCTGTTCGCCGATCTCGGCTGGCGGAGCCTCAAGCTCTACTTCATGATCGGCCTCCCGAGCGAGACCGAAGCCGACCAGCTGACCGTGGAGGAGACCCGTGTCCGGCAGGGCCTCCTCCGCCGGCAGCTCGGCCGGTACAAGATCGAGTTCCGCTGGCACGACGCAGAGCTCTCCTTCCTGGAGGGCATCTTCTCGCGTGGCGACCGCCGGCTGGCCGACGTGCTCGAGACCGCCCAGCGCGGGGGCGCTCGCTTCGACGGCTGGTCGGACCACTGCCGCATGGACGTCTGGAGAGACGCCCTCGCGGCGCATGGCCTCGACGCCGCGTTCTACCTCCGCCGCCGGCCGCTCGCAGAGCAACTGCCGTGGGATCACCTCGACGCCGGACTCTCACGGCGCTTCCTCCTCCAGGACCTGGCGCGCGCCGTCGAGGGGGTGCTCACGCCCGACTGCTCGATCGAGCGCTGCACATACTGTGGCGCGTGTGACTTCGAAGCGGTGCGCAACATCGACCACCATCTCGAGGGGGCCAAGGGGGGCGACCACCGCGGTCAGGGCATCTCGCGCTGGGCAGAGCTCGCCATCCCGCGCGAGGAGGAGGGGCGTCCCGCCTGGGAGACGCGGGCGTGGCACGAGATCCGCGCGCGCGTCGCCGCCCGCGCCGCGGCCCGCGCGCCGAGGCCCCGTGTGGACGCGGATCCATCCGCCGCTCTCCTCGCCGCGCGCCTGGCCGACGGGACCGCACCGTTGGATTCCGGCAGCGGCGAGGGCAACGCCGAGGAGTGGCTCGACGCGGTCCCCTCCTCGCTCGCACCGCAGGCCGCAACACAGCCCGGCGTGGAGCGGGTGCGGCTCCAGTACCGCAAGGTTGGCCCGGCGCGCTTCATCGGGACACGTGAGCTGACGACGGTCTTCCTGCGCGCTGCCCGCCGCGCCAGCCTACCGATCGCCTTCTCGGAGGGGCATCATCCCCTTCCCCGCTTCTCGTTCGGGCCTGCCCTGCCGCTCGGGTTTTCGAGCGACGACGAGTACGTCGACCTCGAGCTGACGGAGCGCCTCGCACCCGAGGTGGTCATGGCGCGCCTCGGCGTCGAGCTGCCCGCGGGTCTCGAGCCTCGTGCGGTGACGGAGATCCCGCGCTCCGCAGCGAGCATCGAGTCCGGGATCGCCGGGTTCCTCTACGAGGTCGATCTCGCCGCCCTCGATGCGCCGCCCGACCCCGCTGCCGTCGCCGCCGGCGTGGCGCGCTTCGCGGCAGCCGAGGCATTCCCCGTCCGCAAGCGCAGTCGGCGCGGGGACCGCGCGGTCGACGCGCGACGCGCCGTGCGGGACCTCGTGGTGGCCGGGCCCCAGCGCCTCCGGCTCGAGGTCCTGGTTGAGCCCGAAGGGACCCTCAAGCCAGGGCCACTGCTCGGCGTCCTGCTCGACCTCCCGCCAGACGCCGAGCCGCTGCTCCGCGTCCACAAGCTCGCCACCCGATTTCACGGCAGCTCGCCCGACCGTCAAGCCGCCCGACCGGCATAGGCCGTCGCGCCCGTGGCCAAGCAGATCCTGATCAACGTCGCCCCCTGGGAGACGCGGGTCGCGCTCCTCGAGGACACGACGCTCGTCGAGCTCCACATCGAGCGTCGGGGCGGGCGCGGTATCGCGGGGAACGTGTACAAGGGTCGCGTCATCCGTGTGCTCCCGGGCATGCAGGCCGCCTTCCTCGACCTCGGCCTCGAGAAGGCCGCCTTCCTGCACGCCTCCGACCTGGCCAACCCCGAGCTGCCCCCCGAGGTGGCGCAGGAGGGGGATGCACCCGAAATGATGGAGACGCCCGCCCGCCCACCGCCCCGCGATCTCCGGCCCATCGAGGAGCGGCTGCAGAAGGGGCAGGAGATGCTGGTCCAGGTGGCGAAGGAGCCCATGGGAACGAAGGGGGCGCGCGTCACGGCGCACGTCTCCCTCCCCGGGCGCTACCTCGTCTACATGCCGGGGACGCAGCACGTCGGCATCTCGCGGCGGATCGAGGACCCGGCCGAGCGCGACCGCCTGCGGGAGATCGTCGAGGCCGAGCGCCCACCCGAGGGGGGGCTCATCGTGCGCACGGCCTGCGAAGGAGTGACCAAGCGGGAGATCCACGACGACGTCCGTTTCTTGACGCGCCTCTGGGCCCGCCTCCAGAAGCAGGCGACCACCCTCGCGGCGCCGGCGCTCGTCCACTCGGACCTCGACCTCGTGCTGCGCACGGTTCGCGACCTCTTCGCTTCCGACGTCGATCGGCTCGTGATCGACACCCGGGAGGACTACGCGCGGGTCGCCGAGTTCGTCACCGTGCTGATGCCGCGCCTCGTCCCGCGGGTGCATCTCTACGAGGGGGTGACACCGATCTTCGACCAGCACGGCGTCGAGACGAAGATCGCGCGCGCGCTCGAGCGCCGCGTCTGGCTCAAGTCGGGCGGCTATCTCATCTTCGACCAGACCGAATCGCTCACTACCGTCGACGTGAACACCGGGCGCTACGTCGGCAAGACCAACCCCGAGGAGACCGTCCTCCGTACGAATCTCGAGGCCACGAAGCAGGTCGTGCAGCAGCTCCGGCTCCGGAACATCGGCGGCATCGTCGTGATCGACTTCATCGACATGGAGAAGGCGGCCAACCGGAAGAAGGTCTTCGATGCGCTTCAGGATGCAGTCCGTCGGGACAAGGCCCGGACGAACGTGCTGCGCATCTCGGAGCTCGGCCTCGTGCAGATGACCCGCAAGCGGACCCGCGAGAGCCTGGAGCAGCTCCTGACCAGCCCGTGCGCGCACTGCGGCGGCCGGGGCCGCGCCCGTTCCGTCGCGACGCTCGCCTACGAGGCCCTGCGGCGCGTGCAGCGCGAGGTCGCCTCGGCCAGCAACTCGACGCGGGTCGCGCTCCGCGTCCATCCCGAGGTCGCGGCGTTCCTGACCGAGCAAGAGCGGCGGAGTCTCGAGGCGCTCGAGCAGCTCGTCGGACGGAAGGTCGCGGTCGAGGCTGATCCCGCCGAACGGGAGTCGCGGATCGGACTTCACCTGACCGTTGACGAAGACCGAGCCCGCCTCGAGGTCGCGCGCCACGCGCTCCGCGCGCCGCCGGTCCGCGGTCCAGACCGACGCCCCGAGGCCGAACGGCGAGTCGTTGGCGAGCGCGATCGCGTGCGCCTCGTCGCGCGCGCGGATGACGGCCGCGACGGGCCCGAAGGTCTCTTCGTCGAAGGCCGCCATCCCCTTTTCGACGGCGGTCAGCACCGTGGGGGGATAGAAGGCGCCACGGCCCGTGGGGATCCGCCCCCCGAGCACGAGCGTCGCACCACGACGGACCGATTCCTCCACCTGCCGGTGGAGCGCGTCGCGCAGGTCGTGGCGCGCGAGCGGCCCGACCTGGGTGTCGTGCACGAGCGGATCGCCCACGCGCCGGGATGCCATCTCGGCGACGAAGAGGGTGAGAAATCGCTCGGCAAGCTCCTCGAGCACGATGAAGCGCTTCGCGGCAATGCAGCTCTGCCCGCTGTTCACGAGCCGCGCGTCCGTCGCCGTCCGCGCCGCCGCGCGGAGATCCGCGTCCTCGAGGACGATGAAGGGGTCGCTCCCGCCGAGCTCGAGCACCGTCTTCTTGAGCTCGCGGCCCGCCTGCTCGGCCACCTGGCTCCCCGCCCGGTCGCTCCCGGTGAGCGTCACGGCGCGGACCCGCGGGTCAGCGATCAGGGCCGGCACACGGCGCGCCTCGACGAGCACCGTGCTGAAGAGACCCTCGGGAAAGCCGGCCCCACGAAAGCACTGCTCGATCTCGAGCGCGCAGCGCGGCACGTTCGAGGCGTGCTTCAGGATCCCCGCGTTCCCCGCCACGAGCGCGGGCACGGCGAAGCGGAAGACCTGCCAGAAGGGGAAATTCCACGGCATGATCGCGAGGACCGGGCCGAGCGGATCGAAGCGGACGTAGCTCCGCGCCGCATCCGTCTCGCGCGGCTGCTCCTCCAGGAGGCGCGCGGCGTGCTCGGCGTAGTACTCCGCCGCCCAGGCACACTTCTCGACCTCCGCCGCGCCCTGGGCGATCGGCTTCCCCATCTCGAGCGCCATCGCCCGCGCATAGTCGCCCTGCTTCGCCCGCAAAAGCCGCGCGGCCTCGCGCAGGAGGGCGCCGCGCTCGGTGAGCGGGCGGCGGCGCCAGTCGAGGAACGCGACCTGTGCCCGGGCGAGGATCCGCTCCAGCTCGCTCGCCGTCGTCTCCTCGAAGCTTTCGAGCACTTCGCCCGTGGTCGGGCTGACGGACCGGAGGCTCATCGCCCCTCACCTCCCGCCGGGGAGCCTACCCTTCTCCGCGGCCCCTTGCACTCGACCGGCTTCGTCGCCCGCGCCTGCTCCGTCATCGCACCGCCGGCTTGACACCCAAGGGCCCCTTCTAAACAGTAATCATGCTGCCGCCGAGAGCACGGCGGGACAGGGAGGTGGAGATGACGATGAGGTGGATGGTCGCCGCAGGCGTGCTCACCGCGTTGAGCGCCGTCAGCCAGGAAGCAGCCACGGCCGCGGTGCTGTGCCAGAAGCCTTCGGGTGTGCTGTGCGTCCGTGACCCGGCGTGCAAGCGCAAGGAGACCCAGGTGACGCCCGGGAGCCTCGGGCTCGTTGGCCCCTCCGGGCCTCAAGGCAACCTCGGGCCGCCCGGGCCGACGGGACCCGCCGGGCGATCGGCGCTGACGCCGCTGCAGTCCGGCGAGACGATCTCCGGGCTGTGGGGACATGGGCTCACGGTCGCGGACCCCGCCGACGACTTCTTCGCCGTCGTGTCCTTCCCGATCCCGCTCGCCGCTGACCTTGCAGACACCAACGTGGACTACGTGTCCGCCGGGGATACCGACCTGAACTGCCCGGGCCCGGGCATGGCGGCCACGGGCTTCCTCTGCGTCTACGAGACGGACACCGAGAATGCCTCCACGCGGTTCTCGTTCAACATCTTCAAGTCGTCCGATCCATTCGGGCCGGGCGGCGCCAGCATGTACGGGTTCGCGATCCGCCTCGAAGCCGCCGCCGCGGGCGAGACGTTCACGGGCGGCGTCTACTCGGTGACGGCACCGTAGCACGGTCCTGGCGCGCTCAGCGGGGCGCGTCCACACGGCCAGCTTTTCATCGCCGGACGTTGCGGTCCTCCCCCGCAACGTCCGGCGCCCGTTCGGGCCCCGTCAGTGCTTGCCGTACTCGAGCGGCGTCCCCTTCCGCTGG
>VBLA01000373.1 GCA_005879245.1 Deltaproteobacteria bacterium | reverse complement strand
GAACATCCGGCGGATGACCTCGGCGTCGCCGGGGTCGGGGAACGACCGCTCGAGCAACCCCTCGACCTCGCTCCTGAGGGAGTAGAACGTCTCGCGCGGCGCCGGAAGCGCCACCTCGTGGAAGAGGGCGCGAAGCTCGGCCAGCGAGAGGGCCCGCACGTGGGACGGGTCGCGGAGCTTCTCCATGCGGTTCAGCGCGGCGGCCTTCTCCCGATCGGGCGAGGCGACGAGGTCGACGACCACGATGCGCCCGCCCGGGACGCAGGCCCGCACCATCTCCGTCAGGACCGCCCGCGGCTCGGGGAAATGGTGAAAGGCGAAGCGCGAGCTGACGATCGTGAAGGCGCTGTCGCGGAACGGGAGCGGGAGCACCTCGCCGATCGCCCAGCTCACGTTGCGGACGCCCTTCTCCTCGGCGAGCGCACGGGCGCGCGCGATCATCGCGGGCGTCAGGTCGATGCCCGTGACACGGCGGGCGACGCGTGCGAAGGCACATACGACCAGTCCGGGGCCGCAGGCCACGTCGAGCACCGTGTCGTCCGGGGTCGCGCCGGAGGCCTCGCTGAGGAGCGCCAGGGCCTCCTCGTCCCGGATGCCGGGCGCCGTCGAGAACGGGATCGCCTGCCGGGTGAACTGCTCGAGGATCAGGTCACGATGCGACGCCACGGACGAAGTTCTACCCCAGCCCAGGCTCGAAAGCATTGTCTCCCGCGAGCGGGGATTGGCGTAGCGTGCTTTCCCCCATGCCGATCGAGGGTGGTTCATGCTTCCTCCACGATCGCGCCGAACCGGGTACGCTTCGGCTTCTCGCCACCGAGATCGTGCCCGCGGCACGAAGGCTCTGATCGCTGATCGCGGTCACTGATCCTCCAGCTCGAACAGCACGAAGGTTCCGCCACACGGTCGCGCCGCGGGCTTCGCCTGCGTCGGCACGTGCCAGCCACGGATCCAGCTCGGCCGGGTCATCCAGAGCCGTGTCCCGGTCCGGCGGGCGAGGGCGAGTGCGTCGTCGGGATCCGTCGTGTCGGGCACGACCGCCTCCCAGCCCGCTCCGTACGCGAAGCGGCCGTCGACGGCGACCAGGGCGTGGTCCGCGCCGTAGCGGGTCCGCAGCAGCGAGCGCACCTCCTCCCAGCAGGCCCGGTCGAAGGGGTGACTGAGCCACAACGCCTGCGCGGTGAGGCCCACCCCGAGCGCCGCGGCCGCGAGCGGCGCGCCCCGCCCCAGCCGCGCGCCGAGCGCCAGAAGCCCCGCGGCCGTCGTCGGCAGGAGGAGCGGCACGAGGGGCACCGCGTAGCGTGGGCTCGGATTGATGGCGAGCGGGAGCGCGGTGAACGCTCCCGCGACGAGCAGGGGCCATGCCTGCTCCCCCCGCGGTGGTCCGCCGAAGAGCCCGAACGCGAACGGCAACCAGAGAAGGGGCCCGAGGGCCTTGGCATCGTCGGCCAGCTGGCGTCCCGCCCCCGCGACGATGCGCCGGAGGACCGCCACCGGCTCCTGTCGCACGGCGCCGAGAAGCGTCTTCTCGCCGGAGAGCCCCGTCGATCGCATGATGCGGGCCTCTCGCGGCGAGAGCTCCCATCGGCCACTGCGGGCGTGGAGGGCGACGACGACCGGCGCCATGACGAGGAGCCCGGCTCCCAGGTAGACGACGAGTCCACCCGCACGGTGCCGCCGTCCTGCGGCTGCCGCAACGCCGAGGGGAAGGAGAAGAGCGCCCTCGGGGCGTGCCAGGTACGCCACACCCGCCAGCGCGCCGGCGGCAGCGAGGCCTCGCGCACCTCGGGCGGCCAGCAGCGCAGCCATCCAGGCAAGCAGGAGAGTGGCCGCGAGGCTCTCGGGCAGGATCTGCGCGGAGGCCTTCACGAGCGCCGGATGGAGGGCCGCCACGAGAACGGCTGCGCCCGCCGCGCGCTCCCCGAGGAGCGAGCGTACCACCCCATGGAGGAAGGGCAGCATGGCGAGCCCGGCAATCCCCGCTGCGACGCGACCGGCAAGCGGGAGCGGCAGCCCGAGCGCGCCGAGCCCGGCCACCAGGGCGGGGTAGAGCGGCGAGTAGTAGCCCGTGAGGACGCGGACGACATCGCCGTGGAGGAGGTTCGCGGCCAGCCGCAGGTAGGCCGGACCGTCGGGATGCAGCAGTGGATCGCGGACGAGGCAGAGGAGACGGACGGCGAAGCCGATGCCGACGGCGACCAGGAGACGATCGATGCGTCGATCTTTGCTGCGGAGCGCCATGACAAGCGGGACCGTAGGCGGTACACAGGCACCGGGCAAGGCGCGCGGCGCCGGTGCGTCGGCGTGGGAGGTGTCTTGCTCTTTTGGCCTGGCATGCGAGCGCTTGGCGTGGCGATGCTGCTGCTCCTCGTCACCGCGACGGGGGGAACGTCGCTTGCTGGCGACGAGGGGGAAGCCACTGATGGCCGCTCAAGGTCTCCATCGAAGAAGCCGGAGCCGTCCTCGTTGATCGAGATCGCGCCCGTTCAGGGCGCCGTCGAAACGCTCGAGCGCCTCCGGCTCCACCCCGGGCGTGACGCGCTCGACGTCTCGGAGACGGCGCGCTCCCGTCAACCCGCGACCCATCGGTAGGACTCCCGACGCTGGCACGCGCGCCGTGGCGCGTGCTAGCGAGCCGCCGGGGAGGAACCCATGGATCGAGTTCTTCACGGCATCCGCGTGGTCGAGGTCGCGCAGTGGTGGTTCGTCCCGGCGGCG
>VBLA01000372.1 GCA_005879245.1 Deltaproteobacteria bacterium | reverse complement strand
GTCCTTCGCAGCTCCGCGGCCGACGAGCCCCGCGAGGACCACGCCGAGCAGGACGCTGAAGCCGAGAAGATGGCTGAGTCGCGATGAGGTCCCGTTAGCGGGTATCGCGGCGTCAATAGACAGCCGCGACAGACAGCCGCGACCGAACCGCTGGGTCTCGGCGGTGGACCGGTCCATGCCGGTAGAGACGGGGAGCCCCTTGTGACGGGGCTCCCCGAAAGAAGCGCTACGGGAGCAACTGCGTGGTACCGGGCAGAGAGGTGGCGCCCGGACCGGGCAGGTCAGCCGAGGCGTCGACGGTCGCGTTGTACGACGGCGGGATGCCGAACACGCTGATCAGGGTCAGGGCGTGCGGCGCGCCATCCGTCAGACAGCCCGGCGCCGCGCCGGTCTCGGTGATGGTGCGGGCAGGACCCTGGCCGAATGCTCCGGAGGTGCGCTGCCGACACTTGATATTTGGCGCCGTGGTGCACTGGCTGTCTGCGGTGCAGGCATGTGGCGGGTTCTGGAACGACGGGGAGAACTGCTGGCCGCAGAAACCGTAGAAGACGAACGGCATTGCCGACAAATCGGTCGAGGTCTTCGACTGCAATCCGGCAGAGAGGTTGAACCCGATCGGCAGGCTACCGATGAACGCTCCCGAGGTCGGCGGGCAGTCGTGGCTGGTCGGGTTGGCGGCCGGCGACTGTCCCGGGATGGGCGAGCTCTCCGACACGCAGGGCTGGCCCGCATTCGGTCCGGCCGAGCAGGTGCCGCTGCTGCAGACCGGGCACGGCGCGAGCCCGTCGGTCGGGCCCGTGAGATAGATGTCAGAGAGGAGCGGCAGGCTGAGGGTCGTCGTGTCGTCGCAGTTCCCGGTGCCCGCCGCGCTTGTCGACACACGGTTGATGACGCACGTGCTGGTGGCCTGGCTAGTGGGGTTCGGGATGGCGAGCGGCGGCCCGAAGAGGCAGCCGGGCTTCCCGGGGTACTCGGGGTTGTTGACCCCCGCCGAGCTGCAGTGGCGATTCGGATGGACACTGCCCG
>VBLA01000371.1 GCA_005879245.1 Deltaproteobacteria bacterium | reverse complement strand
GGTGTACGCGGGCCGCTTCGCTCATCAGGAGGCGCTCTGAAGCACGCGCGCGACGGGCGCCGCCATGCTCACCCGGGTGCGAGCACCTGTCGCCACCAGGCCATCGTCGCGTCGGTCGCGCGGGCGTGGAGGACGTGGCCCATGCCGGGAACGACGACGAAGCGAAAGCGGCGCGAGAGGCGCCTGCGGGCGTACGCCCGCCGAAATGTCCGCGCGGTGGCCTCGGCGCAGGAGAGGGGGACGGCTCGGTCCTCGGCGCCGTTCACCATCAGGAGCGCGGCGTGGACCAGGCTCTCGGGATGCCGGATCGGTTCCTGCGTCCGTAGCCAGGCGTCATAGGCGGGGTCGAGGTCGAGGGGATGGCCGTTCATCGCGAGGTTCGAGAGGTGGAGAAAGCGGTGATAGTCGCCGCAGGCGCTGACCACGGCCGCGCCGATCAGACGGCGGTCGACGGCGATCGCCTGCAGGGCGACGAACCCGCTGGTCGAGGTCCCGCCGATGCCGGTGCGTGCGGGGTCGACGTCGGGGAGCGTCGCGAGGTAGTCGAGGACCTTGGGGATGGCCTCGTTCGCGTCGTACGCGACGAAGGTGAGGTACGACTTGCCGATCGTCTTCGGGGTGGGCGAGGCGAGGAGCCACACGCCGACCCGATTCTCGGTGGCCGGTGGCTCGGGGGGTGCCAGGGCGCGGAGAAACTCCCAGTGCACGCGATACGAGACCGCGACGATGCCCGCGGCGAGGAGGGCCTCGTGGTCGCCGGGCGGCGCGATGACCGCGGGCTTCCGGCCCGCGGGGCCGGGGGGCACGGCGACGTGGACGGTGAGGAATCCGCCCTCGAGCGAGACCTCGTCCTCGGGCGCGGCGGGAGGGGCGGGGACCGGCCGCGGCGGGGTGACGTGGCGGCAGGCGACGAGCCACCCGGCGAGCACGAAGCCCGTGACCCATCCGCGTCGCATCCCGATCGCCAGGATAGCAGCTTCCATCCTCCTCGCCGCGTTCGCTTCAGCCTGCGCCCGGCGGCCGCTGCTCCTCGAGGCGATCCGCGCTCGCGGGGGGCCGCTCCACGCGTTCGTGCGTGAGGTCGAGACCGAGGTCCACGTCGAGTTCCCCGGCCTCTGGCGTCTCCGCATCGCCTACCTCCTGCCCGACCACTACGCCTGGACCGTGTTCACCGCGGGCGAGCCCGATTCCTACCTGTTCGACGGCACGACCCAGCGAGCCTTCGTCGGAACGCGTGCGGTCTCGACGGAGCCTGGATCCGTCGCCCCGCTCCGCAGCCACGCGCGCCTCGCGGCGGTCACCAACCTCGATGCGCTCCTGCTGCCCGGCGCCCCGGTGACGGCGCTGCCGCCGGACGCCGTGCCGCCGGACGCCGTGAGCGGCCTCACCGGCGTGTTCGCCGACGACGGCAGCCGCTACCTGCTCGCGTTCGACGCGCGCGGTCTCCTCGTGCACGCGGAGGGCCCGCTGTCGCTGCCGCCGCTCGGCTCGGGAACCGTGACCGTCCGCTTCGCGGACTTCCGCCGCGCGCGGCGCTGGCGGCTCCCGTTCCGGGCGGACTACGGGTTCGCCGGTCGCCCCCTCGCGACCGAGCGCACCCTGTCTGTCTGCCCGGACGACCCGGCGGTCACGAGCGACGCCTTCCGGACCCCGAACGCGCTCGCCGCATGTACCGCGGGGCGCGCTGCCCTGGGTGGGTAGGAGCGGGATCGAAAACCCGGTTTCAACTCGAAGGCAAATTTGCTTGACAACATCTCGCTACTTTTCCTACAAGCGGGCGTCTCGGGCGCAGCGGTCCCACTGGGAGGAGGGCCATGGCGATCGGGGGGGAAGCTCGGCGGGACGGCGATTGCCCGCAGCGCATGTCAGACCGTGCGATGAGGCCCGAGCGCATCCGACCTGCCGCTCTCGGTCTCCTCGCGCTGATCCTGCTGTCGGCGCGCCCCGCGGCGGCGGACCCGGATGGGTTCAATCAGGTGAACCTGCGCTTCAACCAGTGGCTTCTCGCGCACGTGATGGAGCCAGTCGCCCGCGGGTACAACTTCATCGTGCCGAAGTGGGGCCAGCGCCGGGTCGTGGCCTTCATGGACAACCTCGCGGGTCCGCGTGACGTCGTGAACAGCCTCGCGCAGGCGAAGCTCCGTCGCGGGGTGGTCCACACCGGCCGCTTCGCGGTCAACACGACGGTCGGCATCGTGGGTTTCTTCGACGTTGCAGGGAACTGGCTCCACTGGACGGCCAGCCCGGAGACGTTCGACGAGACGCTCGGCGTCTGGCGCCTGCCAACCGGGAGCTACCTGATCCTTCCGGTGCTCGGAAGCTTCTGCACACGCAGCCTCGTCGGGTGGGTCGGCGACGGGCTCCTGAACCCGCTCGGCTATATCCCCGGCGCTCCCCTGTTCGCACCGACGGCGGGGGCCTACCTGCTCGCCAACGTGAACCTGCTGGCACAGGGCATGCCCTCCCCGTGGGCGCCGGAGGGCGAATGGGACGCGTACCGCCAGTCGCGATTCAAGTTCGACCCCTACGATGTGGGGCGGCGGCTCTTCTTCGAGGACGAAGCCGAACGCGTTGGTGACTGATACCGGGGCCCCGTGCGGTGCTCGGGCGCTCCGCGCCCTCCGCTCCTCCGCTGCCCCCGGACCCCCGTCGCCGCGCGCGTAGCGCGCGGCTCCCTGGGATTGCTCGCGCGCTTTGCGCGCTCGGGTCGTGCTGAGCGCGGCGAAGCCGCGCTCAGCAGACATCCTCCGGAGTTGGCTTCTGCCGCTAGAAGCCGGGGACTTTGGGGGCCTTCTTGTAGAGGAGGTAGACGGCGCCCCAGCCGACCAGGATCACGACGAGCAGATACACGGGGCTCGATGCGAAGGGTGTCGTCGTGTGGGAGCTGATCATGGTCCAGACGAGCGGCACCGACATGTAGACGTTGTGGCGGGAGCGTGCGCCGGCGAGCGCCGCCCACGCCGGATCTGGAGCGGTGCCTTCCTTGACCGCGGTGATGATCCGCCGCTGCATCGGCCAGATACGCATCCAGACGTTCGCCGCCATGATGGTGCCGAACAGCGCGCCCGTATGGATGACGTATCCCCGATAGCTGA
>VBLA01000415.1 GCA_005879245.1 Deltaproteobacteria bacterium | reverse complement strand
CCACCGATCTCCTCCACGCGTTCCCGCATCAGCCGGAGTCCGAAGCCGCCCCGGTTCGTCTTGGGATCTCCTCTTCGGCGGAGACCGACACCGTTGTCCGAGATGATGACCTCGACGCACCGTGCACGCCGCCACACGATGACCCTCGCCTCATTGGCGCCGGAGTGGCGCCTCACGTTGAGCAGCGCTTCCCGGACGACCTGGTAGAGACAGGTGCTGACCTCGGGCGGGAGCGACGCTAGGGGACATCCGCTCGTGAGCCGGACCTTGATGCCCGATTGGGAGAAATCCCTGACGAGCTCGGCGATCGTGCCCAGCGCCTCGGCCGGTTGGGCGTCCGGCTCGAGGACGGAGTCGATCGCCGCGCGCAGGTCGCGCACCGCCTGCATCGCGCAGGAGCGCGCGGCGCGTGTAAGTGCCTGCTTCTTCACGCCCGAGCGGGCCGCCTCCACCTGATCGATCGCGAAGACGAGACTGGTGAGCGTCTGCCCGAAGACGTCGTGGAGCTGGCGCGCGATCCGACACCGCTCGGACGTCACGACCTCTTCGGCAATCGCCGCCCAGAGGGATGCGGAGTGTGCCACACCGTGCAGTCGCTCGATGTCCGCTTCGTCGAAGCGGTGGGGGAAGTCCGAGACCACGGCAAGGCAGCCTTCCACCTCTCGAAGCCGGAAGGGAACGGCTGCCACGGCGCGGGCTCCGGTGCGGGCGACCGCGGCCAGAGACGGCCCCTCCCGTCGCACGTCGGGAGAGGAGAAGGCGCCGCGCAAGCGCAGGGTACGGACCAGGGCGCGGATCGCGAGCCCGGGCAGCGCAGGCTTCCCACCATCTCGCTCGACCAGCAACGTTCGGTGAGCGGCGGTGCCGAGGAGCAGTGTCCCGGCGGCGCGATCGGCGTCGGTCACTCTCCGCGCCTCGGCCGCCGCGTGGCGAAGCGTCGCGCGCGTCGCCAAGCGATCTGCCTGTCCCCGCCGGGGCAGCGGCCCAACCGAGGGCAGCGCATCGAGGACGGGACGCTGGCGGGGTCCCCCCGGAGCCTTCCTCACGCCGATGACGCTTGTGGATCCTTCCGAAAGCACGGTGTCCCCCGTCGAGGCCAGGCAGAGTCGAGTGCGGTAAAACGAGGTCAGGCAGAATCGAGTGTCATCGATCGGATAGTCGACCCCTTCCTCCCCTGTCAAGGTGAAAAAAATCACTTCCACTTGGAGAGGGAACTACCCACGAAGGTGGAGGGATCGGCCTAGGGTCTAACTCACCCCTGACCTGATTGACCGGTCAGTCGCGGCGGGGCTTTTCGGCCTCGCCCGCGACGAGGGGGGCCCAGGGCCATCCCGATCGCGCGAGGCACCAGCGCGCCCCCCTATGGGAGGCAAGGGTCACCTTCATGGGAATGCAGAGCGCTGAACCGCTTGAAGGCGCGCTCAACTGCTGGCTGAGGAGCCCGAACGGCTGGTCCCACGGGTGTCACAGCCGTCCGGCGCCGCAGGTCAACCTCGACAGGCGATTCCGCCGGGAGGTAGGCCACGACGATCGCGCTACCTGGCCCTTCTAGGCGGACCCGGAAGCGCCGAGCACCGCGGCATCGTGCTGCTGCTCGCGGCCGAGGCGACGCCGCTTGTATGCGGCGACCGTCACGCTTCGGAGCTCGATCCCCGGGAGGCTGCGCCGGCCTGCCTCCGGCCGCTCCAGCACCGTGACGTCCTGAAAACCCGCCTCCGCGAGGCGCTGCCGGAAGACCTCCTCGCGGTGTGCGATGCGCTCGGGGTCACCCTCGACGAGGACCTCGTCACGCGGGATCTCCGTGATGATCGCGCGCCCTCCGGGTATGAGCACGCGGAGGATCTCTCCGGCGAGCCGTCGCATGTCCATGGGCTCGACGAGGTGGGGTACGCAGTTCGACACGACGGCGTCCACCGACTCGTCGGAGACGAGCGGAAGGACCCGGCACGAGGCGGAGATCGCCGCCTGGAGGCCGACGAGATCCGCCGCCGACCCGACCGGATGCTCGTGCAACAGGCGGTCGAGCCATTCGCGATCGAGGCGGAGGTCGCGGAGGCTCGCCTTGCGGAATTCCACGTTCGCATAGCCGAGCCGGCGCGCCACCTCCCGCGCATGGCGCCGGGCGATCGCCAGCAGGTCGTCGCTCGGCTCGATGCCGATCACCCATCCCGTCGGACCCACGGCCTGGCTCGCACGGAAGCAGAGCTTGCCCGCGCCCGCGCCGAGCGTGAGCACGGTCTCTCCCGGCCGGAGATACGGCGTCGGATCGCCGCATCCTTCCGCCCGGGCCAGGAACACCGACGGGATGGAGGTGGTTGCTGAAGCCGTGTCGAACATGTCAGTGCCCTCGCTTGCGCCGCGTCGCGCTCGGTCGGCTTCAACGCAGCGGGAACGCGTGGGTTACGCGCGCGCCACGACCCCGCAGGTGCCGAGGCGAGTCGCATGCGGGCACCGCGAAGGAGAGGGCGCCGTCGCTCAGCTGACGGTTCCACCGACGAGCACGATCGGCCCCGTGGGCGCTGCCGAGCCGCCGGCCGGCTCGATCGACACGGCGAAGGCCGTCACGCCGGCAGGATTCTTCACCGACGCGATGCGTGCGGCGACAGCGTGCTCGGCGCTGACGGCGAAGAGGCCTGCTGGCTCGGGCGGACCCTGACCGCGGATCGCCCAGACCTCGTAGGTCTGTCCGGGCGGAGCGGGATCGAGTCCGGAGGCAACGATCGCTGCCTCTCCCGAGGCCGCGTCGACGAGCACGCGGGCACTCCCGGTCACCCCTTCCCGGGGCACCAGCGCGGCGGTCACGGTGCGCGGCGCGCCCATCACGCTGATCACGTGGGCCTGCGAGTCGAGCGCAGCTTCCAACCGCGCCAGCTGGTGAGTCTGTCGTTCGACTTGCGTGCCGAGCTCGGCGTTCTTCGCCGCGAGCGCCGCGAGCTCGGCCCCGCGTTCCGATGCGAGGCGCGATTCTCGTGCCACGCGGCCGCCCAACACGAGCGCGGCGCCGGCCGCCACCGCGCCGACGACCCGCCAGGCGCTCCGCGCACGGAGCGCGCGCCGGAGCGCAGTCTCCTGCCGCGCGGCCCCGAGCATCCGGTCCCGCA
>VBLA01000414.1 GCA_005879245.1 Deltaproteobacteria bacterium | reverse complement strand
TTCGTGGCGCAGAGCGACCGCCGGCTCGAGGCTCGCCGCGCGGTAGGCCGGCAGGAGCGCGGCCACGAGACAGACGACGATGGTGGTGAGGCTCACGTCGAGCACCTGTCGATAGGGGATGTAGAGCTGCACGACCCAGCCGAGGAGGTACGCGAACGTCGCGCGGACCCAGAGCACACCGAGCCCGAGCCCACCCACCAGCGCGAGGGCGAGCCCCACGGTCCTCAGCAAGACCGCCTCGAGCAGGACCATCCGCCGGACGGTACGCGGGCGCACACCGAGGGCGCGCAGGGAGCCGAGCTCTCGTGTCCGCTCTGCCACGCCGGCCGTGAGGCTGTCGGCCATGCCGATGAGGACGACCACCGAGACGAGCACGCGCAGGAGGTCGACCCCCGCAAACGCGCGCCGCACCTCGCCGCGGTAGTGGCTCACGAGCTCGGCCGGGGTGAGGACGCGGAGGTCGTACTGCTTCCCGAGCGTCCGGGCGATCGCTGCCCGCACCGCGTCCCGCTCGGCACCGGGCGCGAGCCGGACCAGCACGAAGGTCACCTGCTCGTCCTGCCAGAAGCGCTGGTAGACGTCCCGGCTCATCTCGATCGTCCCACGCGCGGAGAGGAAGTCGGTCACGATCCCAGCGACCGGCAGCGTGAGCGGGCCGCTGGGCGCGTCGATGGTGAGGTCGTCCCCCACACGGACGTCCAGGTTGACTGCGAAGCTTCGCGACACGGTCACCGCCTCACCGCGGAGGACACGCGGCCAGACCTCCGCGAATTTCCCCTCCTCCAGAGGCCAGCTCCCGAACCCCGGATCGCGCAGATACGCAGGGTCGAGGGCGTTGATCGCGATCGATGCGCCCGCGTGGTGCCAGTCGATGATCCGGTTGCCGGCCACCGCGGCCACCCCTGGAACGCTCGCGAGCTCCGCCAGGAGCCCCCGGGCGAGTGGCGCCTCGACGTAGCCGGAGAGCACGTGCGACGACGTGATCGCCAGGTCCGCGCGCCAGGCGTTGGTGAGCGCCTCGGCGAGCGTCCGCTCGAAGCTCTCGGCGACGGTCCAGAACCAGAGCACCGTCCCCAGCCCCACTCCGAGCATGGCGACCGTGAGCGCGCTCCGGCGGGGGTTCCGGCCGAGGACCGCGGTCGCGAAGCGACCCGTCGGCCCCGTAACCAGGGCCAGCGCCGCCATGAGGGGCCCGACGAGGTAGAGGACCGGTCGGGCAGCAAGCACGAGCCCGACGGCGATCAGCGCCGTCGCCACGAGTCCCCAGGCGGCCGAGTGCTGCGTCGCCTGGAGCACGAGAGCGGCGGCGATGCCGACCCCCGCGAGCGCGCGCAGGAGCCATGGCCAGACCCGCGACGCATCCGGCAGCTCCACACCACGCTGCCCGAGGACCCGCGCCGGGTCGACGCGGGTCGCGCGCCACGCCGGCCCCGCCGCTGCCGCCACGGCCGCCACCAGGCCGAGCGAGACCGCCATGACGAGAGAAGGTGCCCGGATGCCGAGCGACGCCTGCGGGGCGATGAGCTTGCAGTTGAGCGCCGTCGTGACCGCCATCGCGGGCAGGAGCACGTGGGCAAGGCCGATGCCGAGCGGGAGGCCGAGGGCGACCCCGGCCGCGCCGAGGAGGAGGCTCTCCTTCACGAGCTCACGCCACACCACGCGCGGCCGGACACCGACGGCCCGCAGGATCCCGAGCTGCCAGGCCCGCGCCTCGAAGACGGTCGAGAGCCGGCCGAAGGCGATCAGGAAAGCGGCCACGAGGCCCACCAGCATCACGGCTTGGAGGAGCACCTGGAGGGACCGCACGAGGCGGTCGAGATCGAGCTTTCGCTCGGCCGGCGTTTGCACGTCGAGCCCCGACGGCAACACGGCGCGGATCGCCTCGCCGACGGCGCGCACGTCCTGCCCGTGGCGGATCACGACATCGACGCGGTTGATGGAGCGCGGGTGCGTGAAGACCCGCTCGGCGGCGAAGAGGTCCATCACGACGAGGTTGCCGCCGTAGACCCGCGCCACACCCTGAGGATCGAGGAGGCCGCGCACCGTGAAGCGCTGCCGTCCGCCCGGCGTCACGAGGAAGACCGCGTCGCCCACCGCGAGCCCTCGCCGCCCGGCGAAGGCACGCGTCAGGATCACCGAATCCGGCTGGCTCAGGACGACGAGCGGGTCGGCGAGCTCGAGCCCCTCCGCATCACGCGTCTGGTAGACGCGGAGCGCCTCGTCGTTCGTGATGTCCACGCCCTGGACGACGAGCGTTTCGCCGCTCGCGTCGCCTGCGAACGCGCTGGCCTCGACGACCGGCACGGCGAGCTCGACACCGGGGACCCGGCCTACCGCGTCCGCGACCTCCTCCGGGAAAAGGCCCCCCTCTCCCGCCCGCACGAGGAGCGCCGCGCGTCCCGACATCGCGTCCACGACCTCGACGAAGGCGCGGAGCACCGCCGCGTTGGCGAGGTCGATCGCGCACACCATCGCCACCCCGCAGGCAAGCGCGACGACGGTGAGCGAGAGGCTGAGATAGCTGCCGCGCAGGAAACGTCGAGGCATCAGGAAGCTGTAAGCTTGCACGGGACGTCCGCTCGCTGACGCGAGGTGGGCGGACGCTAGCAGTCCGCACGCGGTGGGGTCAAAAGTCACTTTGCTTGCTTTCCAGGACTGTACGTCGCGCGTGCATCCGGGCTTCGCGGTTCGTGCGCGGCAGCGCACGGACATGCATCCGTGCCGACCGCCTGGCGTCTCCTGCACATGCACCAGGCATGGTCAGCGAGCGGATGGAGACGAGCACAACATTGACTTACGGTGTCGTCGCCTCGCATTGTTCCCGCGCCGTCCACGCCCGCACGACGGGCAACGAAGG
>VBLA01000413.1 GCA_005879245.1 Deltaproteobacteria bacterium | reverse complement strand
TGGACTACGCCGGCATCGCGCGCGGCGTGGCGACCCTCGATGCCGCGAGCCGGCCGGCCCTGTTCCTCGGCCTCGTGCTCGTGCTCGCGGGCTTCGGGTACAAGATCGCCTCCGTGCCCTTCCACATGTGGGCGCCGGACGTTTACACCGGCGCTCCGATCCCGGTGACGGCCTTTCTCGCGGTCGGCTCCAAGGCCGCGGGCTTCGCCATGCTGCTCCGCTTCTTTCACTTCGGGGTGGAGGGAGCGGCTGGCCCGGGAAGCGTGCTGGCGACCATCCCGCTGGCGCAGCTCGCGACGGTCATGTGCGTCGCGACCATGACCCTCGGGAACTTCGCCGCCCTCGGCCAGCAGAACATGAAGCGGCTCCTCGCCTACTCCTCGATCGCGCACGCCGGCTATGCGCTGCTCGGCTTCGTCGTGTTCGCGGAGGCGGGCGTGAAGGCCGTCCTCTTCTACCTCGCCGTCTACTACGTCATGAACCTCGGCGCGTTCTGGGTGGTCATGCTGGTGGCGAACGCGAGCGGTCGCGAGGATCTGGAGGGCTACCGCGGGCTCGCGTGGCGGGGGGGAGCGCTCCCGGCGCTCGCGCTCGCCGTCTTTCTCTTCTCGCTCGCGGGGCTACCGCCGCTCGCGGGCTTCGTCGGCAAGTTCGCCGTCTTCGCCGCTGGCGTACAGGCGCGGCTCTACGCGCTCGTGGTGATCGGCCTCCTGAACAGCGTCGTCTCGCTCTACTACTATGCCCGCGTCGTGAAGGTCATGTTCCTCGAGCAGCCACGGCCGGAGGACCCGCCGATCAGCTTCCGGCTGGGCGACCTCGGGGCGGTTGGCCTCCTGTCGCTCGCCACCCTGTACCTCGGGGTGCGCTTCAACTGGCTCCTCGAGCGCGCCGACGAGGCGCGCCGGGTGTTCACGGGGTGAGCCGCAGATGCCCGACGGGGTTCTCTACGTGGTTGCCACCCCCATCGGGAACCTCGAGGATGTCACGCTGCGTGCGCTCCGCGTGCTGCGCGAAGTCGATCTGATCGCGGCCGAGGACACCCGCCGCACGCGCATTCTCCTCACCCGGCACGGGATCGAGCGGCCGCTCACCAGCTACTACGACGCCGTGGAGCGGCGGCGGGCTCCCCTGATCGTCGAGCGGCTGAAGGCGGGCGCCTCGGTCGCCCTGGTCTCCGATGCGGGCACGCCCGGCCTCGCCGACCCGGGCTATCACCTGGTGCGCGGAGCGCTGGCGGCGGGCGTGCCGGTGGTCCCGATCCCGGGTCCGTCGGCGCTGACGGCGCTCGTCTCGATCGCGGGGCTGCCCGCCGACCGCTTCCTCTTCGAGGGGTTCCTGCCGACCAGGACGGGTGCTCGCGCGGCCCGGCTCGCCGCCCTCGCCGCCGAGCCACGGGCTCTCGTCTTCTTCGAGGCCGCGCGCCGGCTCGCCGCCTTCCTGGCGGCCGCGGAAGCCGCGCTGGGTGATCGCGAGGCGGTGATCGCGCGCGAGCTCACCAAGCGGCACGAGGAGGTGCTGCGCGGCACGCTGGCGCACCTCGGCGAGCGCATCGCCCGGGTCGACCGGCTCCGCGGAGAGGTCACCGTCGTGATCGCCGGCGCACCGCCGAGAGCGCGGCGGGTCGACGACGCGACGCTCGACGAACGGATCCGCGCCGCCCGCGCCGCCGGCGAGAGCGCCGCCGGGATCGCCGCGACGCTCGCCCGCGAGACGGGTCGGCCGCGGCGGGATATCTACCGGCGTGCCGTCGTGCTCACGCGGGAGTAGCGGCGAAGCGTCGGGAGGAGAGATGACCTCGGCGAGCACGATGCGGCCGCGCCGGAGGTTGCCCACCCGGCCCTCCGCGCTGAGGAGCGGGGGACCGACGCGGGCGGCCGCCGCGAGCACGTGGTAGGCCTCGTCGGTCGTGATGACACCCTGCCCCGGGGTGAGAGCTCCCGGTTCCGAGACGCTCGGGACATGCCGCCCGAGGTAGACGACGAGCGAGCGGATCGGGTCCCCGTAGAACGCCACCTCCGCCGGAGGCGGGTAGCGGGCAGCGACCACCGCCGCGAACGCCTTCAGGGAATCGTGGCGGTTCACCTGCTCTTCCACGGCGAGAGCGCCCTCGGCCATCCACGCGATCGTGCCGGCTGCCGCGAGCGCGACGAGGGCCTTCCAGCCGCGGAGGAGCGTCGCCACCAGCATCGCTCCCGCGACCGTCGCCGCGACCGCCACCGCCGCTCGGGACCCACCCGGCATCCGTTCGAGGGCGCTCCCCACCGCGGCAACGGTGCTCCGGTCGGACCGGGAGAGCGGAACGAGGTCGGTCGCGACCGTGGCGACCCCGAGGAGCGCCGCCAGCACGACCAACGCGGCGGCAAGGCGGTGGCCACGTCCCCGTGAGACGGCTGGGCGCTGCCAGAGGTCGAGCAGACCGGGTGCGGTTACGAGCGCGAGGGCCGGAAGGGCGGGCAGCAGGTAGTGGCGCAGCTTCCACTCGGCCGGGGTGAAGACGATCACCGGCGCGGCCACCCAGCAGAGGAGGAAGCGCAAGCGGGGATCGCGCAGCCCGTCGTGCCGCCACGCCTGCCAGAGGGCGACGACGGTCACGGGGGTCCAGGGCAGCGCGATCGCCGGGAGATGCTTCACGTAGAAGAGCAGGTGGTAGCTGAGCGGGCGCGGCGAATAGGGGGCCCCCCGCGCGAGCCCTCCCGCCAGGTTGCGAAGATAGCGCCCCAGCAGGTGCTCGCGCACGAAGAGCATGCCCCAGCCGCCAAGGGCGGCGGCGTACCAGCCGAGCCCGAGGACGAGGAACGCGACGACCCCCGGTC
>VBLA01000412.1 GCA_005879245.1 Deltaproteobacteria bacterium | reverse complement strand
CGGAACGAGACAGAGCGCCTCGCGCGAGTCGTCTCCGAGCCCCAGGTAGTACGTGCGCGCGGCGCCGCTGCCGATGCGGACGCCGACTCCGCGCCGCACGAGGCCGAAGTAGGCCGCGCCACGCGCGACCGCGAGCTGCAGTGATCGGGCCTCGAGGACGGCGGGCCGCCAGCCGTCCTCCCCGTGCCAGGCGGCGATCACGTCGACCAGCCGCTCGCGCACGACGGCGGGCTCGAGCGCCCCGCCGTTGAAGAGCAGCCCGGCAGGGCGGACGAGGGGCAGATCGGGTTGTCCGGCCGCCGCCCGCTGGCGGTAGAGGAAGTCGGCCACGTGACGCGTGATCTCCTGCTCGGCGGCGAAAGGCAGGCCCCACTCCCCGCCGCCCGCGTCCGCTCGGCGCCGCGGCCGGGCTCCCATCGGCACGCGCGGGAAGAAGCCGTCGAGCACGGTCGTCTCGACCTCCGCGCGCGTGAGCGTCGCGGCGAGCGCGCCGCCGACAACGGCCCGGCCGCGCCCGGGCACCGAGACGCGCACCTCCCCCGTCGTCGGGTCACCCAGCATCCGCTCCTTCGCCGCGCGGCACGCGGACACGAGCCCGTGGAAGCGCTGCGCATCGAGGCACTCACCGGCGGGAAGAAGGCGCGCCTCCAGCGCCCGGGCGAGCGCGACGTCGATGTTGTCGCCCCCGAGGAGGAGGTGCTCGCCGACCGCGACCCGCTCGAGCCCGAGCTCCCCGCGGCTCGCGCGCGCGCCGATCAGCGAGAGGTCCGTCGTCCCACCGCCCACGTCGATGACCAGGACGAGCGGCACGGCCGTGAGACACGCGCGCCAGTCGCGCTCATGGGTCTCGAGCCAGGCGTAGAAGGCCGCCTGCGGCTCCTCGAGGAGGGCGACTCCGGGAAGCCCGGCCGCGTGCGCGGCGGCGAGGGTCAGCTCGCGCGCGACCTCGTCGAACGACGCGGGCACCGTGAGGACGATCTCCTGCGCCGCAAGCGGCTCGGGGAAGCTCGCATCCCAGGCTTCCCGGAGATGGGTCAGGATGCGTGCCGAGGCCTCCACCGGTGAGATGCGCGGGACGCCCTCGCCGGCGCTCCAGGGCAGGATGGGAGCGGTGCGATCGACCGCGGCGTGACAGAGCCAGGACTTGGCCGAGGCGACGAGGCGTCCGGGCACGCGCGCCCCCTGGTCGCGCGCGAGCTCGCCGACGCAGAAATCCCGTCCCGATCCCCAGGGAAGGTCGAGGCTTCCGGCCGGGAGGTCGTGCGCGCCGGCCAGGTAGACGAAGGAGGGAAGGGTGGCGCGGGCGCGGACCTCGCCCGCGCCCACCAGCTGCGGGACGGAGAAGACCTCGATCGCGCGCTTTCCGCTCGTGTCGACGTAGGCGCAGGCGGTGTTCGTCGTCCCGAGATCGATCCCGACGACGAAGCGGGACGCGGCCATCGCGCGGCTACGCGATCTCGACCTCGGCCGGTGCGATGACGCGCGGGTCGGCGGCCGGTCGACGGGGGAACGTCGCGGTCCTCGCTCGCCAGCCCGGGTGACGGAGCACGCCGTGGTAGGGAGGCGTCCCGCTCACGTTCCCGATCAAGCGGATGGCCGCCGGATCGAAGCCCGATTCGACGACGATCGATTCCCCCTCACCCTGCGGGACGACCGGCTCGAGCCCGATCCGCTCGCGCAGCGCGCTCCGGCACCCCTCATGGATGCCCCGCGCGGCGGCTCCGATCTGCTCGTCGGAGTAGCCGGCGAGGTCCTCCTCGAGGAAGTCGAGGAGACGGCCCTCGTGCTGGAGGACGCCGAGCAGGCCGAGCGCACCGTCCTCCCACGACACCGCCGCCAGCCAGGCGAAGCACGCGACACGGGGGACCTGCCCCGCGGGCAGCAGCGTCGCGACGACGAGGTAGTTGCCGGCCGCAATCGCGGCCGCAGGCGCGAGCGCGAGAATCGGGCGACGTGGGATCATTTTCCCCTGCTATCACACGTCACCGGGTCGGCAAGTCGCGCTTCGCCTGACGTCACCGACGACAGGCCATCGGTTGCAATGATCGCGCGAACCGTGAAGAAGCGGGTTTCTCCCATGTCCGCTGGTGAACGGTACGCACGCTTCCTGCTTCGACACGCGTGGGCCGTCGTGATCGCCGTCATGGTGGCGACGGCGGGCCTGGTCGCCGGCCTCGGCCGGCTCCACGCCGAGTTCGACCTGGAGGCGAGTCTGCCCGCCAACCACCCGTTCGTCCGTATCGACCACCAGATCCGCCGCGATTTCGGCGGACGCAACACGATGATCGTCGCCATCGTGCCGCGCGAGGGCGACGTCTGGCGGCCCGAGGTCCTCGAGGTGGTCCAGGACGTGACGCTCGCGGCGCTCCAGCTGCCGGACGTCATCGTGCCGAACGTCGTGAGCCTCGCCGCGCCGAGCGTGCGCCACGTCGAGGAGGTCGACGGTGTGCTCACCGTCGACTACCTGATGCGTGACGTACCGCGCACGTCCGAGGCGATCGCGCTCCTCCGCGCCCGGGTCGAGGATGATCCGCAGCTCCGCGGCCTCCTCGTGACACCCGACAACCGGGCGGCCCTCGTGATCCTCGACTTCTGGGAGAGCGCCTCCCACGAGGCGATCTTCACCGGCACGACCGCCCTGGCCGCGCCCTACCACGACCGTCCGATCGACTTCTACTTCGCGGGCGAGCCCGTCGTGGCCATGAACGAGCGCGAGCAGTCGCGAGAGGTGGCGTGGCACATCCCGCTCACCTTCCTCGTGATCGCAGTCATGCTCATCCTCTCCTTCAGGAGCCTGCAGGGCATGGTCCTGCCGATGCTGACCGCGATCCTGAGCGTCGTCTGGGCCTTGGGCATCATGGGCTACTCCGGCATCGTCATCGATTCCTGGAACGTCGCGGTGCCGATCCTCCTGATCGCGGTCGCCGCGGCGCATTCGGCGCAGATGCTGAAGCGCTACGGCGAGGAGGTCGTCCGCCTACGCGACAACCGGGCGGCGGTCGTCGTCTCCACCGCCACCATGGGTCCGGTCATGATCGCCGCCGGGATGACGGCCGCGCTCGGGTTTGCGTCGCTCGCGGTCTTCGGGGTGCGCTCGATCGCCAACTTCGGCCTCTCGTGCGCCTACGGGATCGGCAGCGCCGTCGTCCTCGAGATGACCTTCATCCCTGCGCTGCGCGCACTCCTGCCGGCCCCGCCGCGTGTGCCGGCGGAGGGCGGCCCGACCGCCCGTCTCCTCTCGGCGCTCGGCGAGGCGATCCTGCGTGCGCGCGGTCGCCGTGTGCTGATCGGCACGGGCGTCGCCCTGGTCGCGGCCGCGCTCGGTGCCCTCTTCATCCGCACCTACGGTTCAACGCGGGAGTATCTCCCTCGGAACAGCTTGGCGCGTCGTCACCTGGAGGAGATCGAGAAGCATTTCCCCGGCACCGTCACGTTCACGGTCCTCTACGAGGGCGAACCGGGAAGCGTCCGCACCGTCGGCCTCATCCAGCACCAGGCCGCGTTCCAGGCCGAGCTCGAGCGCGACCCGCTCGTGCTGCGTACGGCGTCGCTTGCGGACCTGGTCAAGTCGCTGCACAAGATCTTCAACCCGGAGGACCGGCACCCTTACCGAGTCCCCGACGATCAGCCGCTCGTGGCGCAGCTCATGTACCTCGGCGAGTCGCCCGCCTTCGAGCGCTTCACGGACCGTGCACTCTCGAAGGCGCTCCTCCTCGCCTACCTCCGCGACGACGACTCGGCGCGCGTCGGCCCACTCGTCCGCCGCGCCCAGGCATGGCTGGCCGCGCACCCGGCCCCGCCCGGGGTGCACGTCCTCGTCGCCGGTGGTGTCGGCCCGACGATCCTCGCGGTGAACGAGCATACGACGTACGGGAAGCTCCTCAACACGCTCGTCGTCCTCGGGGTCATCTACGTCGTCTCCTCGATCGTCCTCCGCTCGCCGCTCGGCGGCCTCTTCGTCGTCTCCCCGATCGCGCTCACGGTGGTGATGCTCTTCGGATTCCTCGGCTGGACGGGGATCCGCCTCGACATGGGTTCGGCGAGCGTCATCGCGATGGCCGCGGGCATCGGAGCCGACTACGCCATCTACTTCCTTTACCGGCTCCGGGAGGAGCGGGCCCGTCTGGCGAGCGACGAGGCGGCGGTGGAGGCCGC
>VBLA01000411.1 GCA_005879245.1 Deltaproteobacteria bacterium | reverse complement strand
TCGTGGACGTGCGGGTGAGAGTGGCCGTCGAACCTCAGCAGTGCGATGGCTCCCACGAAGAACGCGCCGGCAAGAAGCTGCGCGCCCTCGACGGGCTCGTGGAGCGCCGCCCACGAGAGAACCGCGCCGACGAAGGGCGCCGCGGCGAAGACGGACTGCGCGCGGATCGCCCCTTCCTGGTGCGCGGCCGTGATGTAGAGCGCGATGCTGAGGCCGTAGCAGAGTGCGCCGACACCGAGGGCCACCGCGATGGTCGTCGCGGGCGCTCTGATCGGCTCGAACGCGATGCCGATCAGCAGGTTCGTCGTGCCCGCGATGGCGGTCTTCCAGAGCGTCGTCTCACTCGCGCTCATGCCGTCGATGAGCGCGGTGAAGTTGTTGTCGAAGCCCCAACAGGTACACGCGGCGGCAACCAGCGCCGCAGAGACCACCCCGGGCCAACCGCCTCCCCAGGACAAGACGGTGCCAGCGGCGATCACCCCGCACACGCCGACCCACCCGTACGTACCGAGCGTTTCGCCAAACAGCAGAGCGGCGAGCAATGCCGTTGCGGCGATCTCGAAGTTCAGGAGCAGCGACACGGAGCCCGCCAATGCGGAGCGCAGCCCGAGCAGCAGGAGGACAGGTCCGAGGATGCCGCCGAACAGGACGGCGCCCGCGAGGCGGCGGCGGTTCATCGCATCGAGTGGGGGGCGATCTCCGCGCTGCCAGAGAGCCCCTGGCGCGATACCGATGGCCGCGCCGAGGTAGAGGAGCCCAGCCAGCTGGAACGCGGTCAGGTCGAGCAGCAGCCTCTTCGCCGCTGGGGTCGCCGCCCCGAAGAGGACGGCCGACGCGAGAGCCGACAGCAACCCGTACATCTGGCGGTGCTACGTATTCCTCCGTTCATCGGATGCCAACTTCAAGATCGAGAACTTCTCGGTCGAACGTCTCAGCACGTGAGAGGGTTTCGACGCGGAGGCAACCTCTTGCTCATACCCCTCCAAACCACTCGTAGCCTTGGTCTTCCCAATAGCCACCACTCGGCTCGGCCAGGAAGTTCACCTCCGTCAGGTACTTCACCATCTTGTACCCGAGCTTCACGGCCGAATAGACGCGGACCGGGGCACCGTGGTCGGGCATCAGGTTCTCGCCGTCCATCCCGTAGGCGAGAAGGGTCTGCTTGTGGAGCGCACTCTCCCGGTCCCACGAGGACCAGTACCCCGAGTCGAACGAGCGAAACTCGACGTACCCCGCGTGCGGGTCGGCACCCACGGCCTCGGCAATCTCCCGAAGGCGCACCCCATGCCAGGACGCCACCGCCGACCACCCTTCGACGCAGTGGTGGCGGACGCGCATGTCGATCCGGGTCATCTGCTGGAGCTGGTCCAGCGAGAACGTCGTGGGACGAGCGACGAGCCCCCCGACCTTCAGCGTCCAGCCCGCCGGGGGGAACGGCATGTCGTCGGAGATGAAGTAGCTCGGGAAGGCATTGCCAGGTGTCGTAGCCGTGGGTGGTAGCTCGCCGGCAAGTCGCGCCGGTCCGAAGAGGAAGCGGTCCACGCGGGCGTTCCAACGCCCCAGGCTCTCCAGGAAGCCTGAGCCCACGGCCATGCGCTCGCATGCGGCCAGCGCCGAACCGGCAGCTACCGCTACCAGCAGCCGCCGCCGCGTCATCTCGCTAGCCACGTTTTCCTCCAGTGATCATCTCGATGATGGCGCGCGGATGCAGGGCCACCAGGACGAGGTGAACGAGTGTGAAGAGTCCAAGCAGACCGAGGCCGATCAGATGGATCGCGCGGGCGCTATCGTAGCCGCCGAACAGCACTTCGAGCCACCAGAGTTGAACGGGCTTGTAGATCGCCAGGCCCGAGAGGACCTCGACCAGCGCGAGGAGGATGACGGAACTGTACGCCAGCCGCTGAAGGCCGTTGTAGAAGTCGATCGGCGGTGCTGCCCTGCGGAGGCGTAGGTAGTACGCCATCATGAGCACCGCGTTCCGGGAGTCGCGACCCGGCAGGAACATCCGCCGACGCCACTCCCCGCGAGCGCCCATGTAGATCAGGTAGATGATCCCGTTGCCGATGAGGAACCAGCCAAGGGCGAAGTGCCAATGGCGAGCACCGGCAAGCCAGCCGCCGAACCGCAGCCACGTCGGCGGCGCCTTTCCTTGCCACGGATACCACCCGTAGAGCGCTCCGCGTGCCCCCAGCGCCGGGTACGCGGAGAAAATTTGCAGGCCACTCCCCGCCATGATGAGGAGCAGCGGGATGTTCAGCCAGTGCGCCAGGCGAATCAGGAAGGGTTGTGCGCGCCGTCCCTTCCACTGGCTATCGGCATCGGCAGCTTCCATTGTGCGCGTTGCTCGCCCGCCCGGACGCAGGGGTCGTCAACACCCGACGACGCCAGAACGCCCTAGTACTTCTTCTCCATCTTCATGGCCTTGCCGCCCTCCATCATCTTCCCGTCCATCATCATCATCTGGCCGTCTTTCATGTGCATCTCTTTCCCGTCCTTCATCTTCATCGTGCCGTCCATCATCATCTTGGTGCCGTCGCCCATCGTCATCTCGTGCTTCATCGGCCCCGTCGCCTTCCCGTCCTTCATCATCATCATCTTGCCGTCCTTCATCATGACGCCGGACATCTCGGCGGCCAAGAGACGAGAGGCAAGGACAGACACGGCCAAGAGTGCGACTGCGACCAGGGTGACTACGCGGTGCTTGCTCATCGGTTCCTCCTCCGCTTCCTGTGGTGAGTTGCACGACTGATTCCGGGAACGTAAGGGTTGGGTCACGTGGGCGGCGCACGTGGACCTTGGGACCGGTTGGGCACCGCGTCGTTCATCACTCGCGGCGGTTCAGTGCCGGTCGGCGGCGTCGTGCTGCCCTCCTCGTCACCTGGAGCCGTGCGGGGCGACGAAAGAAGCCACTCTGTAGCCGCGTGCTAGTCCGCGTTGCAAGGACCGACACGTCGCCCAGCGGGGCCGGCGATCAGCCACTGACGGCCTTGGAGACCAACGCCTCCAGTGCGCTAGTGTCCCCGCGCTTGTCCGCCGTCTCGCCGGACCGTGCATACAGGACTCTCCCGGTCACGGAACTTCGGGTAGAGGGTCACCAGCCGCTCCGCCTCACGGGCGGTGTTCCAGCAGTTCGACGCACCAAAGAACACCACCGCCGCGCGACCCTCGACAACCTCGGCGTCGGCTAAGTGATCGCCTCGGACGGGAAAGTTGTCGCTGGAATCGTCAGTGAAGCTCAGGCCAGGTGCGAGCGTGAGGTTGTCGGCCGCCAGCGCCGACACCGCCAGGGTCAACAGCCACACCACCCCCGCGGCCCCACGAAGGGTTCTCCGCACGGCCATTGGATGCCACCTACTTCCGTCGGGTTTCACAGGCCCGCGCGGACGTCGTCGCCCGGAGGAGATCGACGCCACTCGGCTCCTGGCATAGGGTGCAAACGTCAGTCATGCCGCCCAGCGTGCCCCGGAGCCGTTTCGCCCGTTTCTTCTACATGCACGTGGGCAGCTTCGTGGCCCTGCTCGTGTACGCCATCGACCTCGCCCGTGCGGGCCAGGCAGCCGAGGGGCTGCGCCACGCGCTCCTAGTCGCCCTCGTCGTCGAGACCGCGTACGTCGCGCTCGCCGCCCGCCGGGATGAGCTCAAGTATGCCGACTACTGCCTGTGGACGGTGTTCGCGCTCGGGACGCTCCTCGTGCAGGCCGGGGTGAGTCCCGCGGTGTTCCTGTTTCAGAACTACTCGTCGGCCATCTTCTTCGGCACGTTTTCGCTCATGGCGCTCGTGCCCCTCCTGCTCGGACGCGAGACCTTCACGTACTACTACGCTCGCCGTCAAACTCCCCGCTGGCAGCAGAATCTGCCCACCTTTCACAGCATCAACCGGCTGATGGCTGCGTTCTGGACCCTCATCTTCTTCACGGCCACTTTGCTCGCGGCGTCGGCACCGCACGACTGGCGTTTCACGGCGCTGTACCCGAACCTCCTGATCTTTGTCGTGGGCGTACCCGCACCCTTGTGGTGCACGCCGCTCTTCCTGCGCTTCTTCCCTCCCGCGCTACCGCAGACGGTCGAGGCCCTCATCATGGGAATGCCCTTCGTGTTCAACTCCGAAGCGGCGCGCGACGCCGACGCGCGCATTCAGTTTTGCGTGAGCGGCGCCGACGCCGGCGACTACTATCTCAGGATCGCGAAGGGGAAGTGCGAGAGTCTGGAAGGTCGTACGCCCATGCCGGACCTGACCGTCTACACACCAGATACCGTCTGGGTGGAAATGATGCATGGGCGGCTCGACCGCGCCCGCGCCCTGGAGCAGGGTCTCTACCGCGTGGAGGGCGATCTCACGATGTTGGCCCAGATGGCGAAGTGGTTCCCACCGCAGAATTCCGTTGACTTGTCGGTCGCCAAGGGTACAAGTCGGAAAAGCAGCCTTTGCCGTGAAGAGGTCCGGAGCACGGAGAGGAAACGGATGGACGACGGCAGTAGTAGCCCAGAACCCATGCGCCAGGATCTCCGGGATGCTGCCCGCTAGCTGAGGCAACGGCTCGGCCACACGGACGCTCCCCTTCCTGGCGCGCCGGAGCTTGCACGGGAGGGGAGACCATGTGGCTCAACGCCTCAGCATCCGACGGCGAGAACGGAGCGCCGCGCCGGCCGTCGCATTCGACGCTCCTCAGGAACGGCGTGAAGAACCGGGCGCGCGAGCTACGATCCGCCGCGACCGTCCTCCCGGCCCGCCTCCGGGGGTTCTTCGCCGACCTCGGCCCCGGCCTCGTGACCGGGGCGGCCGACGACGACCCCTCGGGCATCTCGACCTACTCGGTCGCGGGCGCGAGCTTCGGCTACGCGCCCCTCTGGACGGCGATCTTCTCCTTCCCGCTGATGGTGTCCGTCCAGCTGATGTGTGCGCGGCTCGGGATGGTCGCGGGCCGTGGGCTCGCGGGCGTCGTCCGGCGGCGCTACTCGCGATGGGTGCTCTGGTCGGCCTGTGCGCTCCTGGTGGTCGCGAACATCTTCAACATCGGCGCCGACCTCGGCGGGATGGCCGAGGCGACCGAGATGGTGACGGGGCTCGATTCGCGTCTGCTCGTCCCGTGCTACGCGGGCCTGATCGTCTCGCTGCTCTTCTGGTCCTCGTACCGCCGCATCGCGCGGAGCTTCAAGTGGCTCACCTTCGTCCTCCTGGCGTACATCGGGGCCGGCATCCTGGCCGACCCCGACTGGCACACGGTCCTCCGCGCGACCGTCGTTCCCCACGTCGAGCTCACCCCGGGGTACATCGCCACCTTCGTGGGCATCCTCGGCACGACCATCTCACCCTACCTCTTCTTCTGGCAGGCGGGTCAGGAGGTCGAGGAGGAGCGCGCGCGCGGCCGGCGGACGGTGGAGGAGCGCGAGGGGGCCACGGACGAGGAGGTGCACCGCTCGAACATCGACGTGGTCACGGGCATGTTCGTCTCGAACGTCGTCATGTACTTCATCATCCTCACCACCGCGGCGTCGCTGCATGCGCGCGGGGTGACGGAGATCACGACCGCGCAGCAGGCCGCCGAAGCGCTGCGGCCGCTCGCGGGCGACTGGGCCTATGGACTCTTCACCCTCGGCATCATCGGAACGGGCATGCTGAGCGTGCCGATCCTCGCCG
>VBLA01000410.1 GCA_005879245.1 Deltaproteobacteria bacterium | reverse complement strand
TTGCCCTCGAAGTCGGTTGTCGGGGCTCCGGTGCAGGTGCCCGTGTCGATGCACGGAGAGCCGGGGCCGAGATGTATGTCGTTCGGGGCCACGAAGAGGGGGTTGGCGCTGATGTGACAGTAAGGTTCAGTGAGCTCCCCATCTCGTTCGGGTACGCGACGGCCGCCAGCCCTCCCCCGGAGCTGTTCGCCAGGTTGCGCGTAAGGGTGACTCGACTGAGCGCAACGCCAAGGGAGCCTAGCGAACTCACCTGGGCGCAGATTCCGCCGCCGAGTCCATCTTGGCACGGGGGGCCAGGGGTCTCCGGGATGTTCTTGCCGCCCTGGATGGTGAGACCGTCGGCGGTGAAATCGATCGTGATCCCGCTAGCCAGAATAGTGACGACTGGGAGCTGCATCGCTGCCTGCAGCACCGTCGACATCGCGGCGGGATCCTGGGCGCTAAAGTCAGCGGTCCAGCCGCCGGCGAGGGTCAGCGTGGTAGCGGTGCTGATGGTCACCGATGCGGGACACCGACCCGGCGGCCGGACGGCTTACGGCCAGCGCCGGGGCGCTGCCCGCCCCACGTGCGGGGCCGAAGTTCGAGCTGCGTAGGAGTCATCTTGATTGGGACAAGTATAGCAGTAATCTAGCATGCTGTCAAGTGTGGCGCTCGACATCGCGTCGCTCCCACGGGGCGAGCCAGTGGCCCAACGGCGTCGCCACGCCGACACCGCGCACCGCCCTTCCGCCTCCCGGCTCCGGTGCCTTTTCCTGGAGGTCGTCTCGTCTGCCACCTGCGGTGGCCTACGAGTGATACCGGGTGGAGGCGGCTTCGCGAGCAGCCCGACGGCAAAGGCCGGCTCGCGGTCCGGGGAGGCTCAGACCGCGCCGGTCGCTGTTCCCACCCCGAGCCCACCCTCGCGATACGCGGCCTCCACCGCCCTCACGTCGAGCACCGCCCCGGCGAGCCCGAGCTCCTGCACGTGGGCGAGCGCGGTCTCCACGGGCACGCTTCCCCCCGCCGTCAATTCGTCGGCAAAGAACCGCCCCGGGTCGCTGCGGAAGAGCTGCTCGCACGCCTCGCGGTCGGGGAACATCTTGTAGCCGCGGGGATTGCAGGGGGCGATGACCACCGGGAAATGGGTGAGATCGGCACCCAGCACGGTGGCGGCACGGACGGGGTTGTGCGTCACGATGCCCGCCTCCATGCCCTGGCGGGTGGCACGGGTGGCGAGCTCCGTGAAGAGGGTAGGGAGGCCACCGGCGAGGGCGATCTCGGTGAGCTGCGGGTGGAGGAGGAGGCGGGCGACGCGGAGCCCGCGGAGCGCAGCCATCTCCATGTCGGCGACGAGGAGCGCGCCCGTGACGAAGTCGCGCCGCCGGATCGAACCGAGGTTGCCGAGGGCGCCGAGCGTCGTGCGCGTCATGGCAGCGGGGGTGAGGCGGAGGAAGCGCGCGCGGGCGGCGCCCACCATGCCGAGGTCGGTGAGATCGCGGATGAAGGCGAACATGTTCGGCAGGACGGCCCACACTTCGACCTCGCGCCAGCGCTGGAAGGCGATCAGCGCCTCGCGGATCGTGTCGTCGAGGACGGCGAGGATCGTCCGGACGCCGAGCGCATGGGCCTGCTCGCAGAGCGCGTGCACCTCGTCGGGACGTCGAAGGCGCGCGACCGTCTCGAGCCGCTCCTGCCACGAGCCGTAGAAGCGGCTCTCCGGGGGGCGGAGCTCGAGGACCAGGTTCACGCCGCGTCCACCGGCTGGCCGGAGGCGGCCGAGGCGTAGATGCCGTCGATCATGCGCTGGGTGTTGAGCGCCTCGGTGAGCGACGAGAACGGCTGGGTGCGCGTCTGGCAGGCCCGGACGAAGGTCGTGAGCTGGCGGTAGAACGCCTCGCCGCCGATGTGCGGGCTCACATCGAAGGCGGTGTCGGCGGGGAGCGCGCTCGCGTGGATCTCGTTCCACCCCGCCTCGTACCCCGCGGCGGGGGCGAGGAGATGGAGGAGGATGC
>VBLA01000409.1 GCA_005879245.1 Deltaproteobacteria bacterium | reverse complement strand
ACGATGCTGGTCGACATCACCGACCGCGTGCTCGCCGAGCAGGAGCGCGACCGCTTGCAGCGCCAGAACCTGTACCTGCGGGAGGAGATCAAGAGCGAGTACAACTTCGAGGAGATCGTCGGCGGCTCGGCACCGCTCCAGGACGTGTTGGCCAAGGTGAAGCGGGTGGCGTCGACGGACTCCACCGTGCTGATCCTGGGCGAGACCGGCACGGGAAAGGAGCTCGTCGCCCGCGCCGTCCACCATCTTTCCAAGCGGAAGGACAAGCCGCTCATCAAGCTCAACTGCTCGGCCCTGCCCACGGGCCTCATCGAGAGCGAGCTGTTCGGCCACGAGAAGGGCGCGTTCACCGGCGCGCTGGAGAAGCGCATCGGCCGCTTTGCGCTCGCGGACGGTGGCACGATCTTCCTCGACGAGATCGGCGACATCCCGCCCGACGTGCAGCTACGGCTGCTACGGGTTCTGCAGGAGCACGAGTTCGAGCCGGTGGGCGCCGCCCGGACGATGAAGGTGGACGTGCGCGTGATCGCGGCCACCAACCGCGATCTGGCTCGGGCGGTGGCCGATGGGTCGTTCCGCGTAGACTTGTTCTATCGGTTGAACGTGTTCCCCATCCCCATGCCGCCGCTGCGCGAGCGTCGAGGGGACATCCCCTTGCTCGTCCACTACTTCATCGACAAGTACGCCGTGAAGATCGGCCGGCCCGTGAACGCGGTGAGCAACGACACGATGCAGCGGCTGTTGCGGTACTCCTGGCCAGGGAACATCCGGGAGCTGGAGAACGTGATCGAGCGCGCGATGATCCTGTCGGCGGGACCCGCACTCGAGGTGGGGCCGCAGCTCCTGGGCATCCCCGAAGGCGAAAACGGAGACGGGGGAGCACGAGCCGCGCACGCGATGAAGCCCGACGCGAAGCCCGAAGGTGACGATGCCCCCAGCGCCCCGACGCTCGACGAAGCCCAGCGTCGACACATTCTCCGGACACTCCAGCAGTGCGATTGGGTCGTGGATGGTCCTCGCGGGGCGGCGCGGGTTCTCGGGCTCAATCCGAACACGCTCCGCAGCCGCATGAAGAAGCTGGGAGTCCGGCGGAGCAACGAGGGGTCGCGCGGGTAGGGAGTTGCGGATTCTCGCGATCTCCGGGAGCCTGAGAGCCCACTCGTCCAATGCGGCCCTCGTACGCGCTGCGGCCGCCCTGGCCCCCGCGGGCATGGAGTTCGGCTTCTACGAAGAGCAGATGGGCAACCTGCCGCTCTTCAATCCCGACCTCGACGGCGAGGGCGCCGTCCCCCCACCGACGGTCAAGGAGTTCCGCGCACTCCTCGGCGCGGCCGATGGCGTGCTCATCTCCTGCCCGGAGTACGCCCATGGAATCCCCGGCGCCCTGAAGAACGCACTCGACTGGATCGTTTCGAGCGGCGAGCTGGAAGGGAAGCCGGTCGTCCTGATCGTGGCGTCGCCCAGCGGCGGTCCGTGGGCGCAGGCATCGCTCACCCCGACGCTCGAGGTGATGGGTGCCAGGCTCGTCGTCAATGTTTCATTGACGTTCGCGCGCACGCAGATCGACGGCCGCGGGAATGTCTCCGACCCCGACATCGCCCGGAGTCTGAGGACGAGCCTCGAGGCGCTCGCCGCCGCGATCGGCGCCCGCTGAACCGACGCATCGCGTGTGCGCTGGCCGATGCCGGCGGCGGCTGGAACGGTTGCCGGCCCGACGGCATCGAAGCGACCAGAACCGGCCAGAGTGTACGTGCCGCCAGCCAATGAAAACAGGTGTCGGCACTGAGCTTCAAGAACGCGGCGTGACCGCGGCCGAGGGCCGCCGCGTTCTAGTCGGCGGTCACGCTGTCTCGCTTCGGCGACGACGAGAGGCCACGGGCGTCGGTCACGACGAGGGTGACGTGGAACGCCCCGGCGCTCGTGTAGGTGTGGGTGGGGGTCGCCGCGCTGCTCTGCGAGCCGTCGCCGAAGTCCCAGAGCGAGGTGAAGGCGTCGCCGTCGGGGTCGGAGGTCTTGTTGGTGAAGGTGACCGTGAGCGGCGCCGGCCCGCTCCGGACGCTCATCCGGAAATCGGCAATCGGGGCCCGGTTCTCCTCGATGGGCACCTCGGGGGTCGGGCGCGGCGCCTTGACGCTGACCGCGTCCCGCTTCGGATCGGACATGGCGCCGTGCGCGTCGGTCACGGTGAGGGTGATGTGGAAGTCTCCGGAGGTCGGGTAGGTGTGGGTGGGGTTCACGGCGGAGCTCTGCGAGCCGTCACCGAAGTCCCAGAGGGAGGTGAAGGCGTCGCCGTCGGGGTCGGAGGACTTGTTGGTGAAGGCGATGGTGAGCGGCGCCGGCCCGCTGCGGACGCTCATGCGGAAGTCGGCGATGGGGGTCCGGTTCTCCACCACGGCGGCGGGCGGCCGCCATGCTGGCGGCCGCCTCAGGAGGCGGCTCAGGTGCCGCTCGGGCCCGTGGAATTCAGGGCGCGAGCGTCGCGGCGAAGGGCTGGGAGGCTGCTCCACCGTCCTTGCCGACCGCCGGCACCGCGGGCCCGTTCGGGACGAGGAGCTGCGGATGATCGAAGGGCGCCTTCGCGAAGCGGACCCGTTCGTCGGTGAGGGACTTGAGGAAGGCGACCAGGTTCGCCTTGTCGGTCGTGCTCAGGCCGAGATCCCTGATGCGTTGATCGAGGTTGTCGATGTTCGCCTCGTGGAAGTCCCCGCCCCGGGAGTAGAAGTCCACCACCTGCTCGAGCGTCGCCTTCCCCCCGTTGTGGAAGTAGGGTCCGGTCAGCTCGACGTTGCGCACCGAGGGGACCTTGAACGCGCCGTCCACGGCCACGCGCTCGGTCGGGG
>VBLA01000408.1 GCA_005879245.1 Deltaproteobacteria bacterium | reverse complement strand
GACATCCTGCACCTCCTCGGCGTGCGACGTGGTGTCTTCGTGATCACCAAGACCGATCTGGTGGACGCGGCGCGCCTCGCCGCCGTGCGCGAGGAGATCGAGGTGCTGACGCTCGACACCACGCTCGAGGGGGCGCCGATCGTCCCCGTCTCGACGCTGACCGGCGAGGGCCTCGAGGCGCTGCGGGGCGAGATCGGAGCCCTCCTGGCGGCCCCTCCCGGTCCGCCACCCCCGGGCTACTTCCGGCTGCCCGTCGACCGTGCCTTCGTCATCCATGGCCATGGCGTCGTCGTGACGGGGACGGCGATCGCCGGCGCCGTGGAGCAGGGGGGGACCGTACGGGTGCTGCCCGGGAACGAGACCGCTCGCGTGCGGAGTCTCGAGGTCCACGGCGTTCCCGTCCCGCGCGCCGGGCATGGCCAGCGCGTGGCCATGAACCTGGTCGGCGTCGAGCGAACCGATCTGGGGCGCGGCCACGTGGTCTGCGACCCGCGCCTCCTGCGGCTCACGGAGCGCTTCGACGGCCACGTGCAGATGCGGCCCGCGGCGCGCCGCCCGGTCGCGAGCCACGCTCGCGTCCGCCTCCACATCGGGACGGCCGAGGTGATGGCGAAGCTCGTCATCCTGGGTGGCGGCCAGCTCGTCCCTCGCGCCAGCGGGTGGGCGCAGCTCGTGCTGAGCGAGCCCGTCCTCGCCCTGCGAGGCGATCGCTTCATCCTGCGCGACGAGACGGCGCAAAGAACGCTCGGCGGGGGCGTGGTCGTGCATCCCTTCGCCAACCGGCATCGGCGTGGCGAGGGGGATCTCGAGGAACGGCTCGGGACCCTACGTGCCGGGACGCCTCCGGCGGCGGCGCGTGCCTTTCTGGAGCTGATCCCCGAGTTCGCCAGCGACCGAGCCACCGTGACCCAGGCGCTCAACCTGCGGGACGAAGAGCTGGCGACGGTCGCCACCGCGCCGGGCGTGCTTCCGGTGCCCGATGCCGAGGCTCCCGAGGCCTACACCACGACCGCGAAATGGGAGCGGCTCGAGGCGGAGGTCCTGGGCGTCGTCTCGGCGGCGCACCGTACCCACCCGCTGGTCCCGGGTCTCGAGATGGAGAGCCTGCGTACCCAGCTCTCCTTCGAGGTCCTACCCCGCGCCTTTCGCTGGTGCGTCGATCGGCTGGTCGCGGCGGGCCGCCTGGTGCGGGAGGAGAGCCTGGTGCGCGCTCCCGAGCACCGGGTGGCGCTCGGGGCGGGAGGCCGTGCGCTCGGCGGACGGCTCGAGCAGCTGCTCTGCGAGGCCCGCTTCACGCCGCCGGATCTGCGTCAGCTCGAGGAGACGCTCGGCGTCGCGCGGAAGGACATTCTCGAAGTCCTCGCCGTCCTCGAATCTGAGGGCAAGGTCGTGCGCGTGATGCCCGATCTCTACTACGCCCGCGCTGCCGCCGACGAGTCGGTCGCGCTCGTGAGGACCCACTGCCGGGCGCACGGCGAGATCACCGCGGCCACGTTCCGCGACCTGATCGGGGCGAGCCGGAAGTTCGCGATCGCGTTCCTCGACTGGTGCGACCGCACGGGCGTCACCGTGCGGGTGGGCGATCTGCGGAAGCTCAGGCGCTGAGGGGAACCTGGACAGGGACCGGAGGCCCGGCTAGCGTGATCCGATGGCCGAAGGAGAGAGCGGCGCCCGCACGCGCCCCGAGCTGTTCCGGCTGACCGACCGCGCGCGCGCGGCGGGTTGAGCCGGCAAGCTGGGTCCGGCGGATCTTGCGCGTATCCTCCGCGGGCTGCCTCCGGTGGTCCATGCGGACTTGCTGGTCGGCACGGCCACCGCCGACGACGCAGGGGTGTTCCGACTCGCGCCCGACCTGGCGCTCGTGCAGACGGTCGATTTCTTCTCGCCGATCGTCGACGACGCGTTCCAGTTCGGGGCGATCGCGGCGGCGAACGCCCTCTCGGACGTCTATGCGATGGGCGGCACGCCGCGCACCGCGCTCAACATCGCCTGCTTCCCGCAGGAGGGTGTGCCGCACGAGGTGCTGGGCGACATCCTCGGCGGTGGGGTCGCCAGGGCAGAGGAGGCCGGGGTGCTCGTGATCGGCGGCCATACGGTGGCCGACGACGAGATCAAGTTCGGCATGGCGGTGACGGGCTTCGTCCACCCGGATCATATCCTCCGGAACGTCGGGGCCCAGCCGGGCGACGCTCTCGTCCTCACCAAGCCGCTCGGCACGGGGATCGTCACGACGGCGCTCAAGCACGACGCCGGTCACCCGGCGGAGCATGCCGCGGCGATCGCCAGCATGCTCGCCCTGAACGCGCCGGCGGCAGGCGCGCTCTTCACCTTTTCCGTCCACGCGTGCACCGATGTCACGGGCTTCGGCCTGCTCGGTCACGGCTACGAGATGGCGCACGGAAGCCACGTCCGGCTCGTGTTCGCCGCCGAGCGCCTACCGCTGCTCCCCGGGGCACGGCGTCTGGCAGCGGAGGGACATCTCAGCGGTGGCTGTCGACGGAACCGCGAGTGGCTCGCCGACAAGGTCGAGGTGGCGGCCGATGTTCCGCCCGACCTCGCCGAGGTGGCCTGGGACCCGCAGACCTCCGGCGGCTTGCTGGTAGCGCTCCCGGCGTACGACGCTCCGCGGCTGGTGGAGGCCCTCGCGGCGGCGGCCGTCACCGCCGTCGTCGTCGGCGCCGTGGA
>VBLA01000407.1 GCA_005879245.1 Deltaproteobacteria bacterium | reverse complement strand
GCGGAGCCGCTCGCCGTCCTGCGCCCGGGCGATGACCCGGTCGACGAAGCTTCCGCCCTTGGTGCGCGATCCACCGGCCGCGTAGAGCCCGGCCACGCGCACGACGGCGCAGCGGGGCGCGAGCGTGCATGCGAGTAGCTCGCCGGCGAGCTTCGAGCGAGCGTACATGCCGAGTGGGTTCGGCCGAGCCTCCTCGGTGTAGGGTGTGGTGGTACGGCCGTCGAACACGTAGTCGGTGCTCGGCTGGACGAAGAAGGCCCCGCCCGCCCGGCAGGCGCGCGCCACGGCTGCCACGCCGAGCGCGTTCACGGCGACCGCCTGCGTCGGATCTTCCTCGGCCGCGTCGACGCGGTTGTCGGCTGCGGCGTTCACCACCGCGGCTGGCGCGAGGGCAACGAGGCGGGCGGTGACGGCGGCGGCGTCCTGCAGGTCGAGGTCGGCGCGGGTGAGGCTGACGAGGTCGTCATGTGGCAGGATCCGCGTCAGCTCGCGGCCGAGCTGGCCCGCGGCACCTACGATCACGACCCGCACGGGCGCGAGTATAGGGACCCTCCCGACCGAGGTACACCGCGCTCCGGGTTGCGTCTGCTCGGGGACGATGGCTAAGTCTCGGCGGTGACGGACTTCTCGGGCGAGGAGGAGCAGGGGAAGGCGTACGACCGCCGCCTCATCGGGCGGCTGTGGACGTACGTCCGGCCGTACCGGCGCGTCTTCTGGCTCGCCGTCCTCCTCTCCCCGGTGAACCAGCTTTTCGGGCTGGTGCAGCCCTATCTCCTCAAGCTCGGCATCGACCGCTGCATCCGGCAGGGGGATGCCACGGGCCTCCGCACCATCGGCCTCCTCTTCGCGGCGGCACTGTTCGGCGAGTTCGCGTCCTCCTACGGGCAGCAGTACCTGACCACGCTGGTGGCACAGCGGAGCCTCGGCGACCTGCGCGTCGCGCTCCTGACGCGCGTGCTCGGGTTCCCGATGCGCTTCTTCGACGCCACCCCGGTCGGCCGCATCGTCTCGCGACTCACCACCGACGTCGACGTGCTCCAGGAGATGTTCGCCGCCGGTGCCATGACGATCGCGCTCGACGGGCTCCGGCTGGCGGGCATCGTCGGGTTCATGTGCTGGATCAACTGGCGCCTGGCGCTCACGAGCCTCGTCCTCCTCCCCTTCATGGTGCTCGCGGTCGACTTCTTCCGGCGGGCCGCCCGACGCACCTACCGTCTCATCCGCGAACGGATCGGACGCATCAACGGATTCCTCCAGGAGGCGATCACGGGCATGGCCGCGATCGCCCTCTCGGCACGCGAGCCGCGGATGTTCGAGGAGTTCGAGGCGCTCAACTCCGCCCATCGGAACGCGAACCACCTCTCGAACAAGCTCGAGGCCTCGCTCTTCTCGGTCGTCGAAGCGGTCAGCACGGTGTCGATCGCGCTCATGCTCTGGGAGGGCGGGCGGCTGCACGCGCGTGCGCTGGTGGAGCTCGGTACGGTGGTCGCGTTCATCCAGTACATCCAGCAGTTCTTCGTCCCGATCCGGGACTTCAGCGCCAAGTACGCCGTCATGCAGTCCTCGATGACCGCCGCGGAGCGGATCTTCGCGCTCCTCGACCTCGCGACGGAGCCGGTTCCTGCACGGCCGCGGATGCCGGCGCGGGTGCGGGGCGAGATCGTCTTCGACCGGGTGTGGTTCGCCTACCGCGGCGAGAACTGGGTGCTGCGCGACATCTCCTTCCGCGTCGCACCGGGCGAGCAGGTGGCGATCGTCGGGGCGACGGGCTCGGGGAAGACGACCCTCGTGAAGCTCCTCGACCGCCTCTACGACGTGGCGCGGGGCCGCGTGCTGGTGGACGGCCTGGACGTACGCGAGTGGGACCCGCAGGCGCTCCGACGGCGGATCGCGGTCGTGCTCCAGGACGTCTTCCTCTTCAGCGGCTCCGTGCACGCCAACATCGTCCTCGGGCGCGAGGACATCTCACGCGAGGCGGCCGAAACGGCTGCCCGTCACGTGAACGCCGAAGGCTTCGTCCGTCGGCTGGGCGGGAGCGACGCGCTCGTGCGCGAGCGGGGCAGTAATCTCTCCGGAGGCCAGCGTCAGCTCCTCGCCTTCGCCCGGGCACTGGCCCACGATCCGACCATCCTCGTTCTCGACGAGGCGACCGCGAGCGTCGATCCGGAGACCGAGTGGCTGATCCAGGACGCGCTCGCGAAGCTCCTCCGCGGCCGCACCTCGGTGGTGATCGCCCACCGCCTCTCGACCATCGAGCACGCGGATCGCATTCTCGTGCTGCACAAGGGCGAGCTGCGCGAGGAGGGGACGCACCGCGATCTCCTCGCGCGGGGTGGCATCTACGCGCGACTCTACCGCATGCAGTACGCGTCCGATGGGGCCCCCCTGGCCCGCGTGGCGGGCGAGTCCTAAGAGTGCTGAGCAATCGTCACGCCGGAGCGCGGGGACGGCAGC
>VBLA01000369.1 GCA_005879245.1 Deltaproteobacteria bacterium | reverse complement strand
GTCGTCGATGTCGCTCGTGTACACGATGGTCCGGAACTCGCCTCCGAAGCGGCTCGTGATGCGGGCCTCGGCCTTCCGGTGGACGAGCGAGTCGTACTGGCTGCGATAGTGGATCAGGTCGGCGATCGTCGCGATCTTGAGCGCATGGCGGGCAGCGAACGCCTCGAGGTCCGGAAGTCGCGCCATCGTCCCGTCGTCGCGGAGGACCTCGCAAATGACGCCGGCCGGCATGAACCCGGCGAGCCGGGCGAGGTCGACCGCACCCTCGGTCTGCCCCGCGCGCACGAGGACGCCGCCGCGGCGGGCGCGCAGCGGGAAGACGTGGCCCGGCGTCACGATGTCGGCCGGGCCGGCGTCGGCGCGGATGGCGGCGCGGATCGTCGTCGTGCGATCGATCGCGGAGATGCCGCGCGTGACGCCGTGGCGTGCATCGATCGAGACCGTGAAGGCCGTGCCGAGGGGCGCCCGGTTCTCGCTCACCATCATGGGGAGGCCCAGCTGCTCGCAGTGCTCCTCGGTGAGCGAGAGACAGATGAGCCCGCGGCCATGCGTCGCCATGAAGTTGATGTGCTCGGCGGTCAGGCGCTCCGCGGCGACGCAGAGGTCCCCCTCGTTCTCGCGATCCTCGTCGTCCATGAGGATGATCGGGCGACCCGCGCGGAGCTCCGCGAGCGCCTCGTCGATCCCCACCACGTAGGGGCTGTGGCGCCTGGGCGACATGCGAGGCGATGATAACCGCCCCGTCGCGGTGAGGCCAGTCCGGTCGGCCGGCGAGCCGCCCGCGCTACTCGACCGTGACGCTCTTGGCCAGGTTCCGCGGCTGGTCGACGTCGGTGCCGCGGTAGACGGCCACGTGGTAGGCGAGGAGCTGGAGCGGAATGGTCAGGAGGAGTGGCGTCAGGAGCTCGCCCGCGGGCGGCACCGTGAGCACGTCCGCGGCCACGTCCTGGAGGTCGGACGAGGGGGCGTCGGTCACCACGATGATGCGCCCGCCCCGCGACTCGACCTCCTTCAGGTTGGAGAGCGTCTTGTGGAAGACCGCGTCGTGCGGAATCAGCACGACGACGGGCACCTCCTCGTTGATGAGGGCGATCGGGCCATGCTTCATCTCGCCCGCCGGGTAGCCCTCCGCGTGGATGTAGGAGATCTCCTTCAGCTTGAGCGCCCCTTCGAGCGCCACCGGATAGTTGATGCCGCGGCCGAGATAGAGCACGTCGTGGGCGTTGCCGTACTTCTTGGCGACCCGCTCGATCGCGGATTCGCGGCCGAGGGCCTCCTGCACGGCCGCCGGCATGGCAACGAGGTCGCTCACCAGCTGCCGGCCCCGCTCGTCGTCGATGAGCCCCCGGCGGCGCCCGAGATGGAGGGCGAGGAGGTAAAGGGCGGTCAACTGCGTCGTGAAGGCCTTGGTCGACGCGACGCTGATCTCCGGACCGGCGTGCGTGTAGAGGACCGCTGAGGAGCGGCGGGCGATCGAGGAGTCGACGACGTTACAGACCGCGAGCACCGGCGTCCCCCGCTCGCGGCCAGCCTCGAGCGCGGCCAGCGTATCCGCCGTCTCGCCCGACTGCGACACGACGATCAGCAGCGTGCGGCCGTCGACGAGCGGGCCGCGGTAGCGGAACTCGCTCCCGTAGTCGACCTCGCAGGGCAGGTGCGCGAGACGCTCGAGCAGGAATTTCCCGACCAGGCACGCGTGCCAGGCCGTCCCGCACGCGATCAGTACGGCACGCTCGATCGGCGCGGCGAGGAGCGCTCTCACGTCGGCGTCGAGCTGGACGTCACCGTCTTCGTGCAGGATGCGCCCGCGGATGGTGTCGATGATGGCCTGCGGCTGCTCGTGGATCTCCTTCAGGAGGAAGTGCTTGTAGCCCCCCTTCTGTGCCGTCACGGGGTCCCAGGTGACGACGCGGGGTGTCCGCTCGACCGGCTGGCCGCTGAAGGTCGTGAGGAGAACGCGGTCAGCGGTCAGCTCCGCAATCTCGCCGTCCTCGAGGAAGAGCACGCGGCGGGTGTGCTCGAGAAGCGCCGGGATATCCGAGGCGACGAAGTTCTCGCCGTCGCCCAGGCCGATGACGATCGGGGTGGCGCTCTTCGCCGTCACCAGACGATCGGGCTCGTCCTCGGACAGCACCACGATCGCGTACGAGCCTTGGAGCTCGGCGACCGCGCGCCGTGTCGCATCGGCGAGCCGGCAGCCCTGGCGTATGTACTCGTCGATCAGATGCGAGATGACCTCGGTGTCCGTCTCGGAGACCATCCGGCGTCCGCGGCGCTCGAGGGTGGCGCGCAGCGTGAGGTAGTTCTCGATGATCCCGTTGTGGATCAGCACCACCTTGCCGGCGCGATGCGGATGCGCGTTCTGCTCGGAAGGTCGGCCGTGCGTCGCCCAGCGCGTGTGGCCGATACCGGGTGTGCCGCGGAGCGGTTGGTCGTGGAGGAGGGCCGCCAGGTTGTCGAGCTTGCCGACGCAGCGCCGCACCTCGATGTGGTGATCGACCATGGTCGCCAGCCCCGCCGAGTCGTAGCCCCGGTACTCGAGCTTGC
>VBLA01000368.1 GCA_005879245.1 Deltaproteobacteria bacterium | reverse complement strand
ATGCCCGCCTGCCGGGCCGCCTGGAAGAAGCGCGGCGCGCCGTAGACGCCGTTCCGATCGGCGAGCGTCAGCGTGTCGTACTCGAGCGTCGCGGCGCGCGCGACCAGGTCCTCGGGCAGCGACGCGCCGACGAGAAAGCTGAACGCGCTCCGGCAGCGGAGCTCGACGTAGTCAGTCATAGACCCCATCCACGAACCACTGCCCCGCCGCCTGTTCGCGGTAGCAGCGGTAGAGGCCGCCGTCGGAGAGCTCGAGGTCGTAGTAGTCGCGGGCGAGCGGCGCCTCGCTCCACCACTCCCCGACGAGGCGCCAGGGGCCGGCCACGGCGACCACGCGGCCTCCGAGCCCCTCGCCGCGCAGGAAGTCGGGGCGGTCGCGGTCGCAGAAGACCTCGACCGGTCGGGGTGGGCGGAGCGCGCGGACGACGAGCCGGCAGCCGCCCTGTAGGGCGGGCCGCCCCGGAGGTCCGGAGGGACCGCTCGCACCGGAGAGCACGAACGGCGCGACGGCGGCAACACCCGGCCGGTGGGAATTCACCACGGCCGGCGTGCCGACCCGCTCCGTGCCGCAGAGCGCTGCAAGCCGGGCGAGCGTCGTCGCCAGCCGCTCGGGCGCCGGCCCGGGTGGCTGAAAGAGCCCGAGCTGGGCCGCGCGTACCCGCTCCGGGAGAGCCGTGAGCGCGACGCGCTCGATCGCGGCCCGGGGCGGCCGCGCCTCGAGATCGACGCGGAGGCAGGTGAGGATCGTCCTCACGTCGCGCGTCGGCGCGGCGAGCGCGAGCGTGCGCTCGTCGCGGCGGCGGTCGTCGAGTCCGAGCGTGAGCCCGAGCCGCGCGCAGCCGATCCCCTCGAGGCCGAGCCGGGCGAGGGCCCGCTCGAGCATGCCGCGCAGCACGAAGAGGAGGGGCTCGAGGGTGTCGAGCGGGTACTCGAGGGAGATCATCTCCTCGACGAGCCCCGCGAGCGACGCGGGCGCGAGTGGCCGTTCGTCCTCGCCCCGGGCTGCCCGCACGAGCATCGCGCCCGCCGGGCCGAGCCGCGCCGCGACCTCGGCGATCGGGAGACGCGCGAGATCGCCGAGCCGGCGCACGCCCCAGCGCTCGAGCGTGGCCGCGAGGTCGGCCGGGGGAACGAGGCAGGTGAGGGGCAGCGGAGCCATGAAGCCGCACTCGGTGCGGGCAGGCACCACGAGCGTGCCGTCGCCGCATCGAGGAAGACGGCGCCGTCCGCCGTCGGCTCGATCCGGCTCGCGAGCGAGGCCGCCACTTGGGCGAGTGCCTGCAGGGCCGAGCGCTCGACCGCCGGATCGCGCGGGCGGACGACGAGATCGGCGGCGAGCACCCGCGCCTGCGCGATGCTGTGGCGACCCGGCTGGACGCCACGCGCCCGCGCCGCCGGCGAGGCAGCAACGACGCGGGCGTGAGGCCCCGTGCCCTCGCTCAGCGCGAGCGGAATCCCGATGAGCTTGGGATCCGCGCGGCAGGCGGCGGCGACGGCGAGGTCGGGCACGAGGAGGCAGGCGATGCGCGGCACGCGATCCTCCACTCAGGCACAGGCCTGCCTCACGACGAGGGACTGCCCCAACCGCCCGAGTCGGCTCCGGGCAACCGTGAGGGAGGCCTCGATGCCCTCCAGGAGCACGAGTCGCCCCGGCCCGCCGGTCCAGCGTACCCGGCGGGCGCCCAGCTCGAGCCCGACGGCGGCGAAGGTTCCGGCCGCGCGCCGCGGCGCGACGACGAGCAACCCCGACCGGGTCCGTTCCGCGGCGCGCGCCAGGCGGGGCCAGGCCCGCGCGCTGGCATTCACCGGGTCGACGTCGAGCAGGACGAGCCCGAAGCCGCCGGCGCCGAGGAGGATCTCCGCGGCCCTGAGCGCATCCGGCACCCCCCGCGGCCGGACCCAGAGCAGGCGCGCGAGCGCGATGCCCGCCGCCGCCGCGGCCTCCGGATCGAGAGCATCCTCTGGATCGACCCACGCGATCGTCTCCCCGGCCCGCGTGGCGCTCGCGGCGATCGCCGCAGCCAGCCCCGTCCGCCCGGCGCTCCGGGGGCCGGCGAGCTCCGTGATCCGTCCCCGAGGGATTCCTCCGCCAAGCACCGCGTCCAGCGCCGAGAGGCCGGTCGCCAGCCGGGGAGCGGTCTCCGGATGAGCGGCCCCGAGCCGCACACCCCCCGGTCTGCCGAGGCGATCGAGGAGGGCGGCGGCGCCGGACATGGGCCTGTTTCGTCTTTACTTCGCCTTCGTGTCAACCCCCCGGCTCGTGGTTCACTGCCCTTCGTGGCACGAGCGCCCCTGTCCCTCCCTGCGCGCGGCGCGCTGGTGACGCTCGTCTTCCTCGTGTCGGCGCCGCTCTTCTACCTCATCTACACGCGCCTGCCGGTGCTCTACGACGCCGACGGCTACTACCACCTCGCCGTCGCCCGAGCGTACGCGGAGCGGGGCATCTTCCACACCCTCGACTGGGCGCGGTTCAGCGTCATGCACGAGGGGTTCGGCGACAAGGAGGTCCTCTTCCACGTGGTGCTGATCCCGTTCGCGCGGCTCGGCGATCCGACCGCGGGCGGGTTCATGGCCCTCGCGGGCTTCAGCGCGCTCGTCGCCGCGCTGCTGGCGGGTGCGGGCTTGTGGGCGATCGGGGCGTGGGGTCTTGCGGTGCCGCTCCTCGTGTTCGCCGGCGCGACGGACTTCTCGCTCCGGATGGTGCGGCTCCGGCCGGAGCTCCTGTCGCTCCTGTTGATCCTCGTCGCGATCTCGCTGGCGAGCATGCACCGGCTGAAGACCCTGGGGATCGTCGCCGTGCTCTACGCGCTCGGCTACACCGCGTTCCAGACGCTCCTCGGCCTCTGCGTGCTCTTCTTCGTCTACGAGCTCTGGGTCGAGCGCCGGGCGGAGTGGCGACTCGTCCTCTTTCCCGTGTTCGGCATCGCGCTCGCCCTCCTCCTCCACCCGCACTTCCCGACCAACCTCCGCATCTGGTACGTCCAGAACGTCGAGTTCTTCCTCCGCCCGCCGCCGGTCGACGTCGGCGCGGAGATCCAGCCACGGACGACGCGGGATACGCTTCTCCTGAACCTCGGATGGTGGCTCGGCCTCATCGTGCTCTGGCGGAGCCGCGTGCGCCGTTCGGCACCGGTCGAGGATCGCCGGCTGCGGGACTTCACGCTGCTCGCGACGGTGGCCTTCGGGCTCCTCTACGTCCTCATGGCCCGCTTCATCACCTACGCGGTGCCCCTCGCGACGCTGGCGCTCGTGCGCTCCCTGCACGTGAGCGGGGAATGGCCTGGCCCGCGCTTCCGCCTGCCGTGGCGCGGAGAGATCCCGGCCGCTCTCGCGCTCGGCGTGTGCGTTCTCTGCGCGGTCTACACCACCGTAGTCGGCGCCGAGCGCATGGCGACGTCGTCAGCGCGCACATTCCAGCCGGGTATGCGCGCCGACTGGGAGGCGCTCGGGCGCGCCATGCCCGATGGCGCACGGGTCCTCGCGCCATGGGCGGCGACCGAGGAGTTCGTCTTCTGGGCGCCCCGCGCCCGCTATCTGAACGTCCTCGATCCGCTCTTCATGATTGCGCAGGACCCGGACGCCTATCGTGTCTACCTCGACCTGTTGGAGGGGCGCGAGCCCGACCTACCGCTCCTCGCCCGCTCGCGCTTCGACAGCGACTTCTACGCCGACGACGGGCAGTATCCGCTGGCGAAGCGACGGCTCCTCCGTGACCCGCGTGTCGTGCGGCTCCACGACGGCATCACGTTCCTCTTCCAGTTCGTTGCGGGACGGAAAACTACCCGCGGGCGGCCAGCGAGCCGGAGCGTCTCCTCGAGGGCTACGTCGACGGGCGCCGGCTCGGTCGGACGAGCTGCATGACGCTCGTTCGCTCCGAGGAGGTGGGGCAGCTGACGCGCCTCGACCTCGAGGTCGCCCCCTATGGCAGGGCCGAGGTTTTCCTCGATGACGCCCTGGTGGCTCGTCTCCCGTCGGGCACGGGTGCGGTGCTCGGGGCGGGGGTGGTGCTCCCGCTCGTCCTCGAGCCAGGCATCCATCGGCTCACGATCCGCACCTGTCCCGCGGACTCGCAGCTCGGGTTCTACGCGCTGGTCCGGGATTGACGGCCGGCTACGTGAACTTCCGCTCCGGCCACCACGGATAGAAGTCGGGCATGTCCGTGCTCGGTCGGAGCGTGAAGCGCGCCGGTCGCTTCTCGAGAAAGGCCGCTACCCCCTCGTAGGCGTCAGGCGACTTCCCGAGCCAGTAGAGGCATCGGGAGTCGAGCCGGTGCGCCTCCATCGGGTGATCGGCGCCGAGCATGCGCCAGAGGAGCTGGCGGGAGAGCGCCAGGGTGACGGGCGAGGTCCCGTCCGCCATCTCGCGCCCGAGCTGGCGCGCCGTCTCGAGCAGGACCTCCGGTGCGACGACGCGCGCCACGAGTCCCCCCGCGAGCGCCTCGTCGGCGGAGAAGACGCGCGCCGTGTAGATCCACTCGGCCGCGCGCTGCATCCCGACGAGCCGCGGGAGGAACCAGCTGCTGCACGCCTCGGGGACGATGCCCCGGCGGGTGAAGACGAAGCCCATCCGGCTACCGGTCGAGGCAAGGCGCACGTCCATCGGGAGCGTCATGGTGATCCCGACCCCGACGGCCGGGCCGTTGATCGCGGCGATGACGGGCTTCCTGGCCTCGAAGATACGAAGCGCCACGAGCCCGCCGCCGTCGCGGTGCGCGTCCATCGACTGCCCCCCCGCATAGTCGAAGGTCCCGCCGCCG
>VBLA01000367.1:2058-7646 GCA_005879245.1 Deltaproteobacteria bacterium | reverse complement strand
CCACACCCCGCGGCTTGGAGGTGAGAGCGCGCATGCAAAATCCAATCGGGACGGCATGGCTCCTAGGGTTCGTGGCACTGGGGGTGCTCGCGGGCGCAGCCCCGGTGCGGGCTGAGGAGGAGGCGCCCAAGGACCCGACCCGCGGCCAGTGGGATTCGTTCCTCGACCCGCTCCGAGACTTCGAGGACAACACCATCACGGCAGGCCAGAAGGGGGTCGAGGACGCGACCAAGATCCACCTCTTTGCGGGGTTCACCGAGGCCTACATGTGGAACTTCAACAACCCCCGTTCGGGAAGCCTGATCGCATTGCACTCTCTGGAACACCACAATGATGGAGTCCCCGCCCTCGGGCAGCTCGGCGCATCGCGCCCCAGCGAGGGGTGGTTCATCCCGGGTTTCGGGCTCAAGCTCGACGCGGGGAAGGGCGCACGCGACATCAAGGCGGACTGGAACGGGAACGGCGCGGTTGCCCACGGCGACACGTTCGAGACCAATGACTTCGATGTTCAGGAGGCCTACCTCACGTGGACCATGCCCGACGACGGTCCTTCCTCGCTGAAGGGTCTCACGCTGAAGGGCGGGAAGTTCGTAACACTCCTCGGCGCCGAGGTCATCGAGCCGTGGGCGAACTACAATTACAGTCGCTCGTTCCTCTTCAGCTTCGCGATCCCGTTCACCCACACCGGCGCGCTCGTCAGCTACCCGATCAGCGACAAGCTCTCCGTTACCGGGGGCGCCGTGGAAGGCTGGGACAAGGTGCAAAGCAACAACCAGGGCTGGAGCGGCATCGGCAACGTCACCTACACGCTGAGCGATCAAGTGACGCTGGCCGCCAACGGCATCTGGGGGCCCGAACAGACCAACACGACGGGCAACAAGCGCGGCGTCGCCGACCTTGTAGCCACGATCAAGCCGACTTCCGAGCTCACTCTCCTTCTCAACTACGACTGGGGGCACGAGGAAGGAGCGGCGGCGGGCAACGAGGCCGCCCTCTGGCAGGGCTTCGCCGCGGTCGCCAACTACGCCTTCACGGACAGGGCATCGGCCGTCGTCCGTGGCGAGTGGTTCGAGGACCACGGCGGCACGCGGACCGGTATCGTGGGCTCGCTCTACGAGGCCACCGTCACGGGCAAGTACCTGATCACCCAGCACCTGTACGGGCAAGTGGAATACCGGCACGACGAGTCGACGAAGGGGAACGCCTTCCCGGCAGATAGCCCGGGGACCGTCAACGGCCCAACCGGACCGAACCCGATCACGAAGTTCACGAACGGCCAGGACATCATCGGCTTCGACGTCACCTACGTCTTCAACTGAACCCGACAGCTGGAAGGGGGAAGACGTCAGCCGAGCACGAGAAGTTGGCGGCTGCCTACGAACAGGAAGCCAAAGCCGCCAGGGCGAAATCCGAAGAGCACAAGGCGATGGCCGACGCCTACAGGAAGGCAGGCGGCGCCCTCATCGAGAAGCTCCACTTTGATCAACACTGCGATACCCTGGCGAAGTCCTACGCGGCCATGGCGGACGAGTTCGAGGCGCTAGCGAAGGCCGAGCGCGAAGCCGCCAAGGAGATGAAGAAGTAGGGATTGTCGGGCAGCAGAAGACCCTTTCCTCGCCGTCGAAGATTTCGTCCCACCACGCCCCGTCTCGCACTGTCGGGAACTGCGGCTCGGCCGCCGCCCGCGCTCGATCTCCATTGCGCACGTCACGGCGGGCAGCACGCGACCCGGTCAACAGCCTCCCATTGAGTCCAATCCGACCGCCTCACTCAACCCATCAGCCGCGCGAGGAGGCCGAGCGTCGCCAGCACCACCGTCTCGACCAGCTCCCGCGTCGCGGAGAGCACCCGCCCCGTGAGTCCACCGACCCGGCGGTGCACCAGGATCCGGACCCCCAGGGTGGTGAGCGCCGCCATGAGGAGGACGGCGAGCCCGATCGCCTCGCCGACCCCGAGCGTCACGCCGAACCCGACCACGCTCGCCCAGCCGAATTCCCTGAACCGGGCGCGCCCGACGAGCGCCCGGGCGGGACCCCGCGCCTGCGTCGGCGCGCCCCCGTAGCACTGGACCACGATCGCCCAGGCCCCGAGCATGGGAGCGAGGAGGAAGGCGATCGTGCGCGCGGGCGCGGGAAGACTGAAGGCTGCCCAGAGCCGCGTCGCCAGCGCCGCGACGGCGACCGCGCCCCCCGCCCAGCCGGGCGTGGCGCGGAGCCGGGCGAGGGTCTCCGGCCGGCCTCCCGCGCGGAGCGCGGCATCCGCGGCCGCGGCGAGCGCGTACGGTGCCCGCCCGCCGCCGAGGGCGAGGAGCACGAGCACTCCCACCGCTCCCGACGAGAGGAGCCACGCCGCGGCCGCCGCCAGCGTTCCGAGCGCGAGACCGACGATCGGATAGAAGGCGAGGCCGGCCGCCTGGCTCTCTCGTCGCGTCCCCGCAGCCACGCGCCGTGCAGCCCCTCCCTCGCTCCCTCTAAGGGACGCGCATGCCGGGACCGGACGCCCGCACCGAGCGGCGGTTGAGCGCCTTCGCACGGGAGGTCGAAGAGGCGCTGGGCCGACAGCTCGTGTGCCTCGTCCTCCATGGCAGCGCCGCCGGGGAGGAATGGGTGGCGGGACGTTCCGACCTGAACACCGCGATCGTCGTCCCGCGCGTCACCGCTGAAGTGCTGGAAGCGCTCGTCCCCGTGGTCGGACGCTGGCGGCGACACGGCTTCGCCGTGCCCGTCGTCCTGGACGACGCGTACCTCACTGGCGCACGCGACACCTTCCCGATGGAGCTCGACGACATCCGTCGCCAGCATCGGGTCCTCGCCGGCCGGAACGTCTTCGCGACGCTCGCGCTCGACCCCGCGGCCCTCCGGCGCGAGTGCGAGCAGGAAGCGCGCGGGAAGCTGCTCCGCCTGCGCGCGCTCTTCCTCGAAGCGGCCGCCTCCCCGCGGGCGCTCGAGCAGCTCATGCTCGATTCGCTGAAGAGCTTCCTCGTCGTCCTGCGGCACCTCCTCGGCCTGCGCGGCGGCGACGCCCCGTTCGCCTACGCGGACGTGCTCGCCGCCGGCGAGGCGCTGCTCGGGACGCTCCCGACCATGCGGCGCCTGCTCGAGCGGCGCGCGGGCCTCGGCCGTCTCGATCGGCGGGCGCTGCACGGCGCGTTCGCCGCGTACCTCTGCGAGATCGAGCGCATCGTCGCCGCGGTTGATGCCCTCGTACCCGATGCGTAGCGCCGCCTGGGCCGCGGTGCTCGCGACGGTCGCGGTCGTCGCGCTTGCGGCCCCGGAAGCTCCCGTCCCGATCCCGCAGGGGTTCGTCACGGATCTCGCCCGGGTCATCCCGCCCGACACGGAGGCCCGGATCACGCGGTTGCTCGAGGAGCTCCGCCAGAAGACCGGGGCGGAGATCGCCGTCGTCACGGTGGAGAGCACCGACCCGCTCGACGATTTCACCTACGCTCTCCGCATCGCGGACGCGTGGAAGCCGGGGCACAAGGGCGAGGACACCGGGATCGTCTTCCTGGTCGCCGTGCGCGACCGGAAGCTCCGCATCCTCACGGGCTACGGCGTCGAGGGCATCCTGCCCGACGGGCTCGTCGGGGAGATCGAGGATCGCGAGATCCTGCCAGCGTTCCACGCCGGCCGCCTGGACGACGGCATCTGGCGCGGCGTCGTCGCGCTGGCCTCGCGCGTCGCGGCGGCACGCAGCGTCGAGCTGACGGGTATCCCCGCCCGCGGAGAAGCGCCCGGGACGGCCCTTCCGCCGTGGCTCGTCCTCGTCGTCCTGCTGGTCTTCCTGGCCCTCATGCTATACGGGGCACAGCAGCGCCCTTCTAGGCTGGGGCGCACCCGGGGCTTCTTCTATCCGTATCCGTTTGGCGGCTTCGGCGGCCCGTTCGGCGGTGGTGGCGGCGGCTTCGGAGGATTCGGCGGTGGCAGCTTCGGAGGTGGCGGCGCGGGCCGGAGCTGGTGAGGAGGACAGAGCATGCGGCGAGCAGGAGCGGCGCTTCTCTGCGTGATGACCCTGGCGGGCTGCGGCTACAACGAGATGGTCGCGATGCGCGAGCGCATCGAGGCGGCATGGGCCCAGGTCGAGAACCAGCTCCAGCGGCGGAACGATCTCATTCCGAACCTCATCGAGGTCACGAAGGGCTACGCCGCGCACGAGCGCGACATCTTCGAGCGGGTCGCCAACGCGCGGGCCCGCCTGATCGCCGGCGGCTCCCGCGACGACAAGATCGGCGCTGCGAGCGAGCTCTCCGGCGCGCTCGGCCGGCTGCTCGCGGTCGCCGAGCGTTATCCCGATCTCAAGGCTAACCAGCAGTTCGCGCGCCTCTCCGACGAGCTCGCGGGGACGGAGAACCGCGTCGCGGTCGAGCGCATGCGCTACAACGATGCCGTCCGCACGTACAACGAGTACATCAAGAGCTTCCCGCACATGCTCTACGCGGAATCGCTCGGCTTCAAGCCGGAGAAGTACTTCGAGGCACCCGAGGAGGCCCACAAGGTGCCGAAGGTGGATTTCGGCTCGCGGCCCGGCGAGCCGGCGGCGCAGCCGTAGGCGTTAAGCGGGGGATCGTCGAGCGGGTCGTGGCGAGGAAACCGGCGTAGCGTCTGCCCGGGCCGCGGGCTCTCTCAGTGCAGGGATGAGGGCTTACCGAGCCCCGCAACCAAGCCCTCGAGGGTATCGAGGTCGACCGGCTTGACGAGGTGGTAGTCGAAGCCCGCGGCAAGCGCGCGCTGCCGGTCCTCCTCGCTGCCGTAACCCGTCAACGCCACGAGCATGACCTTCTTTCCCGAGCGTTCGCGTATCCGCTGCGCCACCGCATAGCCGTCCATCCCGGGGAGCCCGATGTCGACGAGCGCCACGTCGGGCGCATTCGTGCGCGCCGCCGCGAGCGCCGCCGGTCCGTCGTTGACGATCTGCACCTCGTGACCCAGCAATCCGAGCAGCATCGCAAGACCGTTCGCCGCATCGAGATTGTCGTCCACCAGGAGCACGCGGGTGCGGCCGATCTCTCGCTCCATCTCCACCTCGGCCCTCGCGAGCGCGGGGAGCCGCACCACCACCTCGGCGCCGCGGCCCTGCCCGTCCTCCTGCAGCTCGAGGCGCCCGCCGTGCAGCTCGACGAGCTTCCGGACGACGGTCGGCCCGAGACCGAGGTCGCGGTGTCGGCCCTCGGCCATCTCGGGATTGCGCACGCGGAGGACCGCCTCCTCACCCTCCCGTTCGACGAGGATCTCGATTCGGCTGCCCGGCTCGCTGTCCCTCGCGACGCCTTCGAGGAGGCTCGCGACCATCTGCTCCAGCCGAACGGGATCGGCGTCGAGCTCGATGCACTCCGGCGGCAGCGAGACCGAGAGCACCGGGTCGCCGTCTTCGAGGGGCGGCCGCGCGCGCTGCAGGCCCCGCTCGACCACCCTCGCCAGGGACACCCGTTCCTTGTGGAGCTCGATCGTCCCCTGCGTGGTATCCGCCAGGTCGCGGAGGTCGTCGACCAGCCCCACCACCTGGTCGACCTGACGGCGGGCGATGTCGAGCACCCGCACGCGATCCGCCTCGTCGCAGCGGACCGCGAGTACGTCGCGGATCGCGGCCAG
>VBLA01000367.1:0-1901 GCA_005879245.1 Deltaproteobacteria bacterium | reverse complement strand
CCCTCTTGCCGGGCCCACTCCGGATCGTGGATCCGCGGATCCCCATCTACAGGGTGGATCACGAGTGGCCGGCGCTGCGTCACGACGAGACTCATCTCGGAGCGTCCCGCCGGCTGGCGAGCGTCACCGGCGTCCAGCCGAGCGGACACCCCCGCGCTCGCCTGTAGTTCGAGCCCGCCCTCCTCGGCGTCGAACGTCCAGATGCGGGCGAGGCCCGCATCGAGGTGACGCACCATCGCCTCCGCACACCGCCGGAGGACGGCCCGGCGGTCCTCCGGCAGCGTGAGCGCCATCCCCACCTCGGCGCCGAGCGCCTCGAGCCGTGCCCGTTCGCTCGCCGCGGTGCGGGCCAGCTGCTCTTCCCGGAGGGCGTCCTCGAGCTCGGAGTGCCGGCGCGCGTTGTCGAGGGCGACGGCGGCGTGGCGGGCGAGCTCCAAGACGATCCGTTCGTCGCGCTCGGTGAAGGTGCCCGTCTCCGGATGGCCGAGTAGCAGCGCCCCGTGCACCGCGCCCGTCCGCGCGATCACCGGGACGGCCAGGTAGCTCCGCAACGGCAAGTGCCCTCGCGGCATCCCGAAGTGCGGGGCGGTCTGGCCGTAGCGGGGATCCTGGGTGACGTCGTCGAGGCGGACGACCTTCCCGCCGATCAGGGTCGGGCCGAAGAGTGCCGTGCTCCGCGGCAGACCCACCCGCCCGAACACCTCCCGGGGGGCACCCGAAAGGGCGGAGAGCGCGTGCTGACCGCGCGTGTCCACTCCGCCCGCGAAGAACGCGCCGAAGCGGGCGCCGGTCAAGAGCGTGGCGGCGTCGGTCGCCCCCTGCGCGATCTTGCGCACGTCGAGCTCGGTGGCCAGGAGCTGCCCGACCTGCGGGAGCTTCTTCCGCTCGGTCAGGTCGACGGCGAAGCACACCCAGCGGAGCGGCTGGCGCTGGATGAGCACAGCGCCGACGTGGAGGGTGACGCGGCTCCCATCCACGCGGAGGTGCTCCTTCTCGAACGGCGTACAGCGACCGGTCGCGATCAGCTCACGCAGCCCGCGCTCGTCCAGATAGCGGTCGTCGGGCGCGGTCTCGCGCCAGCGAAAGCCGCCCGCGTCGAGCGCCTCGCGCGAGTATCCCATCAGGTCGAGGAAGGCGTCGTTCGCCTCCCTCACCGTCTCCCGATCACAGAAGGCGATTCCGACCATTTCCGCGCCGAAGAGGGCCCGGAATCGCGCCTCGCTCTCCCGGCGGCCAGCTTCCGCGCGCTTCCGTGCGCCGCAGGCGATGCTGACCCCAGCGCCCAGCGCCACAAAGAGCACCGGCAGCAAAAGGTTCCCCGCCGGCGAGGTCGAAACGGACGCCGAAGGCAGTCCGGAGAAAGCCACCATGAAGCCGACCAGCACGGTCGAGAGCAGACCCGGACCAAGACCGCCGACCCAGGCGCTTGCCAGAACTGCCGTCACGAGCAGCAGGGCGATGGCTGGCGCCGGGACGGACCGCGCCGCGATGCTCACCAGGAGCGCAAGCGCATTCGCCAGGACCGCGAGGCCGTAAGCCGGGAGCCGGGAACGGTTCCGCATGGTGGAAGGCGAATCCGGTAAACCGGAGATATCGAGGCGTCCGGAGGAGACGACGGCGAACAATGGCGGGTCTTCGTCTCACTAGTCAAGCCTGGGCACGCTCTTTTCATCCGCCGCGCAAAGGAGTATCGGCGGCGCCGAAATACCAGTCACGTCGAGGGAACCCGGCCATCCCCTCGACCCGCCCCCGGGGCGGCCATCAGGGAGGACGCGGATGATGGAAGACCTGCTCCGGACGCCGGCCATGCATCTCTTCGCCCTCGTGGCAGTGCTCCTGGTGCTCAAGATGATGCTGGTCGGGAGCTATACGAGCGTCCTCCGCATTCGACGCAGGGTATA
>VBLA01000366.1 GCA_005879245.1 Deltaproteobacteria bacterium | reverse complement strand
ATCGCCTGCGCGAGGCGCCGCGCGCCGCCGCGATCGCGAAGGCCCGCCTGGGAGAGGTCTATTGTCGGACGGTGGAGCGCTCGCTCCAGATCCACGGTGGCATCGGTTTCACCTGGGAGCACGACCTCCATCTCTGGTTCAAGCGCGCGCGCTGGAACCAGGTGGCGTTCGGCGACCCGACGTTCCACCGCGAAAGGCTCGCCACCATCGACGGCTATTGACGACGCTCGTCTATCTGCACGGGTTCGCCTCGGGTCCGGGTAGCACGAAGGCGCAGTACTTCCGCGCGCGCCTCGCCGCGCTCGGGGTCCCGCTCCAGATCCCCGACCTCGCGCCCGACTTCACGCACGTGACCGTGAGCGGCATGCTCGCCGTCGTCGAGGAGATTCTGGCACGGGGGCCAACGCTCCTCTTCGGCTCGAGCCTCGGCGGCTACCTGGCAGATCGGGCGGGCGGCGCTCGCGCGCTGGCGAGCCGAGGGGACGATCCCCGTTCACCACTACGGCCACGGCCGGGAGGTTCCGCTCGACATCGGGCTGCTCGACGACGCGCGCCGCTATCCCGGCGAGCCCGACCCTGACGTGCCCACCCTCGTCTTTGCCGGACGCCACGACGACGCGGTCCCGCTCGCCGCCGTCGAGCGCTTCGCGGCGGCTCGTCCCGCGCGCGAGCTCGTCGTCCTCGACGCGGGGCACGAGCTGACCGAGGTGCTCGAGCCGATGTGGGCGCACATCCTGCCGTTTCTGCGTCGCTTCGGAACGCCTGCGGGTCGACCGCCTGCCGCGTGACACGCCGGACGATCAGGGCGAGACGCTGAGGGACGAGACGAGCTCGGGGGAGCTCTGGTGCACGGGTGCCACCTCAGCGTGGAGGCGGGGGCGCCGTCGGAGCGCCTATGAGCGCCGAACGAGTCGGCCGATCGAGGCACGCTGCGTGGCGGCGCGAATCGAAGCGGAGACGGCGCCCCCGCCTCCACGCGTCGCTCGCCTAGTTCCGCTGCGCGGTCGGTCGCACGAGGAGGTCGTGCACCTCCATGTGCGGCGGGCGCGTGAGCACCCACGCGATCGCCTCGGCCACGTCGCGCGACTCGAGGATCTTGAAGCGCCGATCGATCTCCGCCGCCGCGCCGGGCCTGTCGTTGAACACGTCGGCGAACTCGGAGAAGACGTGCCCCGGCGACACCGCGGTCACGCGGATCGGGCTCTGCCGCGCCCGGAGCTCGACGCGCAACGCTTCCGTCAAGGCGCGCACCGCGAACTTCGTCGCGGCGTAGACGCCGCTATCCGGTCCCGGGATGCGGTGCCCCGCCATGGAGGAGACGTGCACGATGTGCCCCGCGACCCCGCGCCGCTCCATGTCCTGGATCGCCTCGCGCGTCGCGATGCAGAGACCGAGGACGTTCACCTCGAGCATCTCGCGCCACGGCTCGCTCGGCGACGAGCTGAGCGGCGCCCGCCGCCCGAGACCCGCGTTGTTGACGAGGGCATCGACCCCGCCGAAGCGCTCGCGCGCCACCGCGAACAGGCGCGCGATGTCCGTCTCCTGCCGCATGTCGGTCGGCTGGATGGCGATCGGGGCGCCCGCGGCCGCGAGCTCTTCGGCGAGCGTCCGGAGCCGCGCCTCGCGACGCGCGCCGATCGTGAGCGAGGCCCCCGCGCGCGCGAGGGCGCGCGCCGTCTCTGCGCCGATGCCGCTCGACGCGCCGGTCACGACCACGGAGCGACCTTCCAGGGCTGCCGCCATGGCGGCCTTCTACGGCCCCGCCACCGGAAGGGTCAACATCACCGCGATGGGATCGGCGTTCCCCCTGGTGCCCCCCTGCCGGACCCTTGACCTAGCCCCTCGATCGGTGTGATCTCCGGCCGACACGGGAGGTTGCGCATGCCGGTCGATCTGTCTGCCGTCGGGAAAAAGCTCGGGTCCGTGACGCACACCTACACCGAGCGCGACGTCATCCTCTACGCGCTCGGCGTCGGCGCCGGAGTGGACGAGCTCCAGTTCACCTACGAGCGCGATCTCAAGGTGCTGCCGACCTTCGCCGTGATCCCCGCCTTCCCCGCGATGCTGAACCTCGGCGGCGCGATGGAGGTGAACCCCGTGATGGTGCTCCACGGCGAGCAGCGGATCGAGCTCCACGCCGCGATCCCGACGGGCGGGACGATCACGACAACGCCCACCATCAAGGCGATGTACGACAAGGGGAAGGGCGCGCTCGTCGTCGTCGAGACCGAGAGCGTCGACGAGAAGGGTCGTCTCCTCTTCCGCAACACCTCGGGTATCTTCGCGCGGGGCGAGGGCGGCTTCGGTGGCGATCGCGGCCCGAGCGGGCCGCGGAACGTGCCGCCGGACCGTCCGCCCGATCGTTCCATCGCCCTGAAGACGCGCCCCGACCAGGCGCTCCTCTACCGCCTTTCGGGCGACATGAACCCCCTCCACGCCGATCCCGACTTCGCGAAGCTCGCCAACTACGATCGCCCGATCCTCCACGGGCTCTGCACGTTCGGATACGCGGGGCGCGCAGTGCTGCAGGCCTTCTGCCGGAACGATCCAGCCCGGTTGAAGGCGTTCGAGGTCCGTTTCTCCGGCGTCGTCTTCCCCGGCGAGACGATCACCACCGACATGTGGCAGATCGCGCCCGGCAAGATCGTACTCACGGCGAAGACCGAGCGCGGCGAGGCGGTCCTGTCGAGCTCGGCGGCGGAGGTGGTGGCCTGAGGCGCCGGCCTCTCTCGCTGCTCGTCGCGGGCGTGCTCCTCCTCGCCAGCTGCGCGAAGAAGACGCCGCCCGCTCCCCCACCGCCACCGCCTCCGACGCTCACCGAGACGCCGCTGCCGGAATCGCGCACCGCCGAGTTCCGCATCGGCCCCATCAAGGAGAGCCGCAGCGCCGACGGCACGACCATCTTCATCGAGGGCACGGTCGAGAACACGGGCTCGCGCGCCAGCCGCGACGTCCATGTCCAGGTCGACGGTCTCGACGCCAATGGCGGCCAGGTGGCGAGCGCCGATGCGCTCCCGACTCCACAGGAGATCGCGCCCGGCACCGTCGCGACGTTCGTCGTGCGCCTGCCGAACGACCGGGCCATCCGGACGTACCACGTCGAGGCGATCGGGAGGTAGGTGAGTTCCATGCAGCCGCCAGCGGGACGGATCACGATCGGGCAGCGGGTCGAGGTACCGGGAGGACGTCGCGGACGCGTGGTCGCGGAGCGCCTGATCGCCACGAACGGCGCGTGGTTCTACACGATCGCGCTGGACGACGGCGGGAACGCCGAGCACCTCGACTTCGAGCTGCGGCCGGTCGAGGCCTGAGGGCCCCCATGGACTACGAGCAGATCCGCTACGCGGTCGACGACGGGCTCCTCACCATCACGCTCCATCGCCCG
>VBLA01000365.1 GCA_005879245.1 Deltaproteobacteria bacterium | reverse complement strand
CGGGTCGGCCTCGACGGCGTTGACCGCCGGCCAGCCCCCCGCCGCCAGTGCCCAGCCGGCGAACGCCGTTCCCTCGTCGTACTGGAAGGCCAGCGTGGTGCGGATGATGTCCGGCGTGTCCGGGTACCGCGCCGCGAGATCCCCGGGAAGTGTGTGGAGGCGGCGCTCGATCCAGGCGATCGTGTCCCGGTCGGGTGTGCCCCCGAGCACGTAGGCGAAGCCGGCGAGCGTCGCGTCGCCCTCGAGGAGGGCGTGGCGTGCCAGCAGGCGGTCCCCGTGCCCGTCGAGCATCGGGTCGGGAGTGACCGGGAGGCCCCAGTGCTGATCCTGGAGGGCATGCGTCAGCTCGTGCGAGAGGAGAAACTCGCCGACCAGGTCCCGCCCCGCGATCGACGACAGGAGGCCGAGGAAGCCGACCGAGTGAAGCGCACGGCTGGCAAGCACGAGACGCTTCTGGCGGGGATCGTAGAATCCTCCGGCCTCCTCCTCGTAGATCCGCTCGAGCGCGGGGCGCAGTCCCTGGTCGGCGGTGAGGAAGCCAAGGTGCCGGTAGACCGTCTCGAGGTGCTCGAGGTCGGCCGGCGAGTAGCTCTGGTCGATCTCGCGAGCGAGCGTCGCGCGGATGTCGGCGGGGGGCATCGCGAGGGCCGGAACGGGCTCACGGAAGGGCAGCCCACGGATGTCGGGCAGCGTGCGGCGAACCTGCGCGACCGCCTCCTCGTTCACCTTCCCACGCCGCACCATGCGGCCCGGCCCGCACCCGAGCACGAGGGCGAGGAAGAGCGCCGTCGATCGGCTCACGGCTCGGGGTTCTCCATGAGGATCGCCGGGTATCCCAGGCGATTGACGAGCTCCGCGCGCGCGACGGCCACGCCCCGAAACGGGTACGGCCCGATCCGCACCCGGTAGTAGCGCCCCGTCGTTCCGGTAACCGGGACGACGAATGCGTCGGGGAAGCGAGAGGCGAGCACGCCCCGGAGGTGGGCGGCCTTGGCCGGGTCGCCGAGTGCGGCCACCTCGATCGTGTACGACGACGTGGGGGTCTCCCGCGCGGGTGCCGGCAGGGGGTGGACGGGGGCCTGCTGCGACACTTTCCCGAGCACCTCGATCCGCACCCGTCCCGTCCCCGGGCCGACGAGCCCGATCGTGCGCGCCGCGGCATAGGAAAGGTCGATCGCGCGGCCGTCGACGAAGGGGCCGCGGTCGTTGATGCGCACCTCGACGGCGCGGCCGTTGGCGAGGTTCGTCACCATGGCACGCGTCCCGAGCGGCAGCGAAGGGTGCGCGGCGGTCAGCTCGAACTGATCGTAGATCTCGCCGTTGGCGGTCCGGTTTCCGTGGAAGCCCGGCCCGTACCACGAGGCGACGCCGACCTGCACGCCATCCACGAGCGGCGGCGGCTGGGGCGCCCGGAAGAGCGCGCAGCCGCCCGCCACGACGAGCGCACACGCCGCACCACCCCATGCCCAACCCCGCATCCGCGGGCGTCATTATGGTGGCCGCGCCTGCGTGCGCAAGCTCGCGTGTCCGTGCGACTTCCGAATTTACTCGCCATGGGGCTTGTGGTAACACCGCGATCAGCGGTCCGCGCCATGTCGGGTCATTCCAAGTGGAGCTCGATCAAGCACAAGAAGGCGCACAAGGACGCGCGCCGCGGGAAGCTCTTCACCAAGCTCATCAAAGAGATAACGGTCGCCGCGCGCATGGGGGGCGGCGACATCAACGCCAATCCGCGGTTGCGGACCGCGGTGGTGACCGCCCGGCAGAACAGCATGCCGGCCGAAAACATCGATCGGGCCATCAAGAAGGGCACGGGGGAGCTCGAGGGCGTCACCTACGAGGAGATGACCTACGAGGTCTACGGCGCCGGCGGGGTCGCGATCCTCGTGCAGGTGCTGACCGACAATCGGACTCGCACGGTGGCCGAGCTGCGCAGCCTAGTCCAGAAGAACGCGGGGAGCCTCGGGGCCACCGGCAGCGTCGCCTGGATGTTCCAGAAGCGCGGACTCGTCACGGTCGAGCGTGCGGGTGTCGACGAGGATCGCGTCATGGAGGTGGCCCTCGAGGCGGGTGCCGAGGATGTCCGTGAGGCGGGCGACATCCTGGAGGTGTTGAGCGCGCCCGAGAAGTTCGAGGCGGTGCGCACGGCGCTGCAGCAGGCGACCGTCCCAATCGCCTCGGCCGAGATCACCATGATGCCCCAGTCGACGGTCCCGATCTCGGGAAAGCCCGCCGAGCAAACGGTGCGGCTGCTCGAGGCGCTCGAGGACCACGACGATGTGCAGAGCGTGTCCTCGAACATGGACATCGCCCCAGAGGAGCTGGAGCGGCTGTCGGCCTGAGCCGGGAGCGGAGGGGCGGAGGCGGGGTGCGGGTCCTCGGGATCGATCCGGGAAGCCGGCTGACGGGGTGGGGTGTCGTCGAGGAGCAGGGTCGCGCAGTCCGCTACCTGGGGAGCGGGACGCTCGTGCTCCAGGGGAAGGACGAGCTCGCCGTGCGCCTCGCGGCGGTGCTGGCGGTGATCGGGGCCACGGGCGTCGCCCTTCACGAGTACGCGCCGGCCGCGGTGAAGCTCGCGGCGGTCGGTCACGGCCAGGCCGACAAGGACGCGATCGTCTGGGGGGTGGGGAGGCGCCTCGGCCTCGCCGAACCGCTGGCGACGGACGCCGCGGACGCGCTCGCTCTCGCCCTCTGCCACCTCCAGCACGCACCGCTCCTCGCGGCGCTCTACGCTGCCGACGGGCGGGCCGCTGCGGTCGCGCGCGGTCCCCGGAGCGCGCCAGCGCGGAGGGGTTCATCGTGATCGCCGCCCTGGCCGGCACGCTCAGCGAGAAGTCTCCCGAGCGCCTCGTGGTCGACGTCGGCGGCGTCGGCTACGCGCTCCACGCCTCGCTCCGGACCTTCCTCGACCTGCCAGCCGCGGGTGAACCCGTGCGGCTCCTCGTCCACACCGAGGTCCGCGAGGACGCTATCGAGCTCTTCGGCTTCGCGACGGCCGAGGAGCGCGCGCTCTTCCATCTCCTCCGTAAGGTGAAGGGCCTCGGCCCGCGCACCGCGCTCGGCGTCCTCTCCGGCATGCCGCGGCGTGACCTCCTCGCCGCGATCGCGGCGGGCGACGCCGCGCGTCTCCAGACCATCGCCGGTGTGGGGAAGAAGTTCGCCGAGCGGATCGTCGTCGAGTGCCGGGAGCAGGCAGCGCTGCTCGCCGCCGGCGACGCACCGCGCGCGGTCTCCGCGGCGGCGAACGGGGTCGCCGCGGAGGCGGTCTCGGCCCTCGTGAACCTCGGGTACAAGCGGACCGAGGCCGAGCGCGCGGTCGAGCGCGCGGCGGCCCCCGCGGCACCGCTCGAGGAGGTGATCCGTGCGGCCTTGAAGGGCCTCGGTGCGGGGCTCGGCGCCTGATGGGACGCCGCGCGGAACCGACCCTGCCCGTGCCGGTCGAGGACGATCTCCTCGTCGAGGCGCCCCTCCGGCCGCGCACGCTCGACGAGTACATCGGCCAGGAGTCGATCCGGGAGAACCTCCGCGTGCAGATCGCCGCGGCCCGCTCGCGCGGTGACGTGCTCGACCACGTGCTCCTCTACGGACCGCCGGGCCTCGGCAAGACCTCGCTCGCCCACGTGATCGCCCACGAGCTCGCCGTCGGGATCCGCCCCACGGCGGGGCCGGTGCTGGAGCGGCCCGGCGATCTGGCGGCGATTCTCACCAACCTCGAGCGGGGACAGGTCTTCTTCGTCGACGAGATCCACCGCCTGAATCACGTCGTCGAGGAGACGCTCTATCCGGCCTCGGCGCTGCGCGACCGCTTCGGCGCCACGTTCCGGCTCGACTTCTACTGCATCGCGGACCTCGAGCGCATCCTGCGGCGGGCGGCCGGCATCCTCGGCGTGGCGCTCGAGGACGACGGCGCCGCCGAGATCGCACGCCGTGCCCGCGGCACACCGCGCATCGCGAACCGCCTCCTCCGCCGCGTCCGGGATTTTGCCGAGGTGCGCGCACAGGGGAAGATCAACCGAATCGTCGCGCGTGACGCGCTGGCACTCCTCGAGGTCGACGAGGCGGGATTCGACAAGATGGACCGGGCCCTCCTCCTCGCCATCGTGGACAAGTTCGGTGGCGGGCCGGTCGGCCTCGAGACGCTCGCCGCAGCGGTGGGCGAGGAGCGCGGCACGATCGAGGAGGTCTACGAGCCGTTCCTCATCCAGGAGGGCTTCCTCGCGCGCACCCCGAAGGGACGCGTGGCCACGGCACTGACCTACGCCCACTTCGGCCGGGCAACCGGAGGGCCGCCCGCCGCGCAGCAGAAGCTGCTCTAATCGCGCCTCGTTCCCGTCCGTGCGTTCTCATCCCTTTTTCTGCTCGCTCTCAGGTCTCATGGAGTCTTGACTTCGCGATCGCGCGGGCCCTATGCGTCGGGTCATCTCACAGCAGGAGGAGAAATCCCATGCACGCCCATCGCGCTTTCGCGACGGCCTGGCTCATCGCCCTCTCGTTGGCCGTCCCGGGGATCGCGGTCGCGCAGCTGAACGACTGCGAGGACGTCGATCACGACTGCGGCGCAGACCCGACGGTCAGTCGGGGGATCCGGGCGGGGGGTGCGACCCTCCTCCGGTGCCTGCATGCGGGAACCGATCCCTGTGACCTGACCAACGCGCTGGCGTCGATCGCGAGCCCCGAATGCCGCTTCGCGGTCGAGTGCGAGCTCCGCGCGCTGCTCGCGCTGGTGGGCGACGGCAGCACGAGCTGCGTCCAGCAACTCTTCCGCGAAGGCTACAAGTTCATGGGGCGGAAGGTGCGGCGCATCGCGCACGACCACCGCGAGCGGATCCCCGACGACCTCACCCTCTGCAAGGACCACGGCGGGAGCCGGTGTGAGGACCCGATCGCCCCACCGCTGACCGATGCGTGCGTGGGCAACACGACCCCGGCGGCGGGGGCGGGCTGCGTCTGCGACGCCGCCGATGCGGTCTCGAACCGCATGCTCCTCACGCCGACGACCTGCATCGGCCCCGCCACCCTCGCCACACCTGCCCCTCCCGTCGTCACGCCCCAGCCGCGGGTGAGCGGGAGCAGCCCGAACCTCCTCATCATCCTCTCCGACGACCAGCGCTGGGACACGGTCGACGCGATGCACGAGTCGCCCGGCCGCCCGGGACCGGTGATGCCGATCGTGACGAGCGAGCTCGTCAACTCGGGCGTCACGTTCACGCACGGCTACGTGACGACGGCCCTCTGCTGCCCGAGCCGGACGAGCATCCTGACGGGGCAGTACTCACACGACACCGGCGTCCACGACAACAGTCCACCCGACGGCGGCGCCGAGGTCTTCGACGACAGCTCGACGCTCGCCACCTGGCTGCACGACGCCGGCTACCGCACGGGCTTCATCGGCAAGTACCTGAACGGCTACGCCAGCCTCTCGCCCTGCATCCCGCCCGGCTACGACGAGTGGCACGTGCAGGTGCAGGTCAAGTACTACGAGTACGATCTGAACGACAACGGCGTCATCACGCATTTCGACAGCCAGGAGGCGGACTACTCGGGCGACGTGATGACCCAGCGGGCGGTCGACTTCATCCACAGCAATCCGGCCACCAAGCCCTTCTTCCTCCACCTGAGCCAGAAGGCGCCGCACGGCCCGGCGACGCCGGCGATGCGCCACATCGGCCTCTTCGACGGCATCGCGCCCTTCCGGCCGCCGAACTACGCTGCCGTGCCGACGAACGGGCCCGCCTGGGTGCAGGCGCTCACCTGGGACACGCGCGGCTGTGACA
>VBLA01000364.1 GCA_005879245.1 Deltaproteobacteria bacterium | reverse complement strand
GGCGTGGCCACCCGGCGCGGCCGGCGCGGCGCGCTCCTCCACCTGGACCGCGTGCAGGGCCGCGTGCGTGCGCGGCGGGGCGCCCGCCTCGCCGCGATCACGGGCGGCGGGGCGATCCCCGACACGGCGGACTACGACGTCGTCGAGGAGCCGCAGGATCTGAAGGTGGGCACGGTCAACGAGGACTTCGCGGTCGAGAGCATGGCCGGCGACATCTTCCTCCTCGGCAATCGCTCGTGGCGCATCCGGCGGGTCGAGGCCGGGCGGGTGCGCGTGGAGGACGCGGCCGGCGCGCCGCCCACCGTGCCCTTCTGGCTCGGCGAGGCGCCGGCCCGCACGCCCGAGCTCTCGACCGCGGTCTCGGAGCTCCGGATGGCGGTCGCCGCGCGCTCGCCGGAGGAAGGGGTCGCGTGGCTCGTCCGCGAGTGTGGCCTCGCCCCCGACGCGGCCGGCCAGCTGGTCGCGTACGTCGCCGCGACCCGGGCGGCGCTCGGCACGGTGCCAACTCGGGAGTGCGTGGTGGCGGAGCGCTTCTTCGACGAGGCCGGCGGCATGCAGCTGGTGCTGCATGCGCCGTTCGGCGGCCGGATCAACCGCGCGTGGGGGCTGGCGCTGCGGAAGCGCTTCTGCGTCACCTTCAACTTCGAGCTGCAGGCCGCCGCCACCGACGACGGCCTGGTCATCTCGCTCGGCGAGCAGCACAGCTTCCCGCTGGACGCCGTGTTCGCCATGGTGCGGCCAGCGACTCTGGCCGAGGACCTGACCCAGGCCGCGCTCGCCTCGCCCCTCTTCACCAATCGGTGGCGCTGGAATGCGACGCGCTCGCTGACACTCCTCCGGCACGAGGGCGGGCGCCGCGTGCCGATGCCTTTCCAGCGCATGCGGGCCGAAGACCTCCTGGCCGCGGTCTTCCCGGCGCAGGTCGCGTGCGCGGACAACGTCGTCGGGCCGATCCTCATCCCCGATCATCCGCTCGTCCGCGAGACGATCGACAACTGCCTCCACGAGGCCATGGACCTGGACGGGCTCCAGGCGGTGCTGGGCGCGATCGTGCGCGGCGAGATCGCCACCCGGGCGATCGAGACCGCGGCCCCCTCGCCGATGTGCCACGAGATCCTGAACTCGAACCCCTACACCTACCTCGACGACGCGCCGCTCGAGGAGCGGCGGGCACGCGCCGTCTCGCTCCGCCGCATCGACGTCGACCTCGCCGGCGGTCTCGGGGCGCTCGATCCGGAGGCGATCGCGGAAGTCCGTGCGCAGGCGTGGCCCGACGTCCGCGACCCCGACGAGCTGCACGACACCCTCCTCTCCGTGGGGCTCCTCCCCGAGCGCGAGCTCGTCGCCGCCGGATGGAGCGAGCACGCGACGGATCTCCTCGCGACCGGGCGCGCTGGCTGGACCGGAACGGCTGGCGGCCGTGCCCTCGTCGCGACGGAGCGGGCCGGCCTCCTGGCGATGGAAGAGGAGGAGCTCCGCACCATCGTCGGCGGCTGGCTCGAGTGCGTCGGGCCGACGACCGCCGCGGCGCTCGCCGCGCGCCTCGGCCTCGGATCGAGCCGGGTCGAGATCGGGCTCGCCGCTCTCGAGGGGACGGGCGCCGCCCTCCGCGGCCATTTCACTCCGGGGACGACGGACGAGGAATGGTGCGACCGCCGGCTGCTCGCCCGCATTCACCGCCTGACGCTCGGGCGTCTCCGTCGCTCGATCGAACCCGTGCCCCCCGCGGATTTCGTGCGCTTCCTCTTCCGCTGGCAGCACCTCCAGCCCGGCACCCAGCTCCACGGCCGCGACGGCCTCGCGGAGGTGCTGGGCCAGCTCCAGGGTCTCGAGCTGCCCGCGCGCGCCTGGGAGGCACAGATCCTCCCCGCCCGCGTCGCGCACTACGACCCGGCCGACCTGGAGCAGCTCTGCCTCTCGGGCGCGGTCGCCTGGGGACGGCTCCGCCCCGACCTTCCCGAGTCGGAGGACGAGACCCCAGATATCCCGATCCGCCCGGCGCGCGCGCCGGGGCGGACAGCGCCGCTCGCCTTCGTGCTGCGCGAGGATCTCCCGTGGCTCCTCGGCCGAGGGCCCGGAGAGGCGCCCCGGGACCTCCCGTCGGACGCGCGTGCCGTGTTCGATCACCTCGAGCGCCGTGGCGCCTCGTTCCTCGCGGACATCGCCCGCGCGACGGGTCTCCTGCCCGCCTCCGCGGAGGAGGCCCTGTGGGCGCTCGTCGCCCGCGGGCTCGTGACCGGCGACGGCACGGCCGGCCTCCGCGCCCTGCTGAGACCCGACGGCGAGCGCCGCGCGCGCCGCCTGCGCGCCGTGCGCGGCGGGCGTGCCCGCCTCCTGCCGGCGGGCCGCTGGTCGCTCCTGTACGCGGGCGTCGAGAGTGCGCCCGATCCCGATCCGCTCCGCTTCGCGCGGCAGTGTCTCCGCCGCTACGGCGTCGTCGTCCGCGAGCTCATGGCTCGCGAGACGCGGATGCCGCGCTGGCGTGTGCTCCTCGGCGCGCTCCGCACACTCGAGGCGCGAGGCGAGGTGCGGGGCGGGCGCTTCGTCGGCGGGCTCGTCGGCGAGCAGTTCGCACTCCCCGAGGCGGTCGAGGCGCTGCGCGCCGTGCGGCGCCGGCCGGAGGAGCCCGAGGTGGTGGTCGTCGCTGCTGCCGACCCGCTGAACGTCGTGGGCATCCTCGTGCCGGGGGCGCGCATCCCGGCGGTCGGCCGGGAGGTCATCGCGTTCCGCGACGGCGTACCCGCCGAGACGGGCGAGCTGGGCGAGGTCCTCTCGCGGCTCCGCCGGGAACGCGCCTAGCGGGACGACGCGAGGCGGTTATCCCTCGCGAGTCACTCCGTCGAGCTGTCGCTC